>JBFHWR010000171.1:0-8621 GCA_041599395.1 Gemmatimonadales bacterium
CCGGGCTTCGCTTTCGGCAACGCCTTCGTGGACTCCGACGACCGCATACAGGTCCCGTGCTTCCTGCCACAGCCGCCTCGCCTCTTCGACCTCTCCGGTGTCGTCCTTGAGTATCGCAAAGGGTCGAATCGCGTTTGCGAGGTCGAGCGGAGCCGTGTGTTCGTTGCTGCGATAGAGCGCAAGCGCCTCGCGATAGCACGGCTCGGCAAGGTCCAGACGACCGGCATCCTGATGGATGTCACCAAGGTGCCGAACCGTGTGCGCCAGTAATAGCGGGTCCCCCTCCCGACGGCAGAGCGCGACGGCTTCCTCGTAAAGCGGTCGCGCGGCGTCGCCCCGTCCCAAGTCTCGCTCGATTTGGCCCAGCCCCTTGAGGGCGCGGATCAGATCATGCCCGACCCCCGTCTTTCGCGATAAGACAAGCGCTTCGTGGAAATCCCGTTGCGCGTCGGTCAGTCGGTTTTCCCGCCGAGCGATGACCGCGTGCCGTATCAGCTCCCTCACGGCGTCGGACATGCTGTGTCTTTCATTGCCGCAGTATGTAGTTCAAAAAAAAGCGCATACAGTCTCGTGCGTGTGAATCCGTCCGCCGCGCGGAAGAGTCCATCAGCCAAAGCGATCATAACCCGAGTCCTCGAGCAACCGCCGTTGCCAGGTACAACATGACCGGTACCAAGACCAATTGGACGTACTACCCAGCGCAAGGTCATGACTGCGAATCCTTCAGCTAAGGCCCAGGTCCCTCAGAACGTCGTTCACGAACGCCGGCAGCCCTCAGGACCGGAATCCCAATCTCTCATGTGCACGGTTGTGGACGTGCTCATCGAAAACACGTGGATGTTACGTTCACATTCCGCGCCGTGAGTTGCCTCGTCAATTTCTCGAGAACAATCGTCTTGCATCCCAGCAACAGTATGGTCTTTAGCACCAGTTTCCTCCCTACGGTGTCGCAGATTTCTTGGTGCTCGTCTCGGACGATGGTCCTTGCCACGGCCGCAACCGCGGAATGAATCGCGGGACGGCATCGCGGTACAATCGATAGTTGGCGCCGAACCGACGTTCCAACATCGGCTCTTCCCAAAGAGGGATGTATGTGAAGTTGATCAGCACGAAGACGACGACCCACCAAGCGTGAGGAATGGACCGCAAGATCGCTGCCTCGCCCGTGAGCAGACAGATGACGCCGGATATCATCGGATTGCGGACGAAGCGATAGGGACCGCTGACGACGAATTGCCGCGGCGGGTCCCAGGGTGCCAATGTGCCCCGGCCTCGCGTTGCAAACTGCCAAACACATGCTGCAAACAACACCAGCCCGATCCCAACCAGCACGGAGCCGAACAGTACGAGGCCGAGAGCATCCGGAGACGCAGGCACCGTCATCGACACACCATACCGATGCGCAATCCAAATGGGAACTACGACAACCACCATACCGGGCAGAACAGCGATCGACACCAGTTGGCGGAACGCGAACCATATGATCGACTCTGATCTCGGCGACCTCACGAACGGCTAGTCACCCGCGACTGCTTCAACTTCCACCATCAGCTCCGGCAGCACGAGACGATTGACGCCGATCAGCGACTGGGGCGGCCTCGTTCCCGCCTGCTGGATCCATTCGGCGTATACGTCGTAGTTGGTGAGAAACCCGTCGATGTCCGTTGTAAAAAAACGGAGGGACAGGACGTTGCTACGCTTCATGCCAGCTTTGCCGAGAACGGCGTCGACGTTAGCCAGCGCCACCTGCATCTGTCCGCGAATATCTCCCGCGTGTTTGACCGCAATGCCTATCTCCGAGCCAGGGTCGGGCACGACGGCCACTTGGCCGGAGCAGTGCAAGTAGCGGCGCACACCCTGCACGAGTTCAGCCTGGTCCATGCTCCATTGAAGTCCCCAGTCCCATGGATTCACCGATTCCCTCTTCATTCAGCCTCCCGCTCCTCTCGCTGGGTTCGAATCCGAGCCTTCAGCGCCCTGCGCATGACCTTGTTCGACGCCGTCCGCGGCAATGACTCCACCACGATCACCTCATGGACCTTGAACAAGGGATTGAGTGTCGCCGAGATCGCGGCCTGGGTCATGCGCCGCCACTCGGCTCCATCGACAGTAACAGATGTACGCGGCACGAGAAACAACGTCAACCGCTCCGTGCCGCCGAGTGTGTCTGCGGATGACACCGCCGCAACCTCGCTGACCTCGGGAAGGCTCAAAACGGCGTGCTCGAGTTCGGCGCTCGACACCTTGATCCCGCCTAAGTTCATCGTGTCGTCCGCCCGCCCTAGTGCCCGATAGCGGCCGTTGGCCAAGCGTACCATGTAATCGCCGTGTCGCCGGAGACCGGCCCTCGGCACGCCGGCATAGTAGACAGCGTGATGATCGCCGTTGGTCAACACCGTCGAAAGCCCAACTGAGGGAGGGACGAGAAACACCTCGCCCTCGTCGGCTGGCTCGTCATCCTTGCCTACGATGACGATGTCCAGGCCGAGCGCCGGAGTACTGAACAGCGAAGGGAATGACGGCTCGACCACGGTTCCGGTGATATAACCGCCCCCGATTTCCGTCCCTCCACAATACTCGATCACGGGCTTTCCTCCCGCGAGCCGGGAGACATACCGCATGTCCTCGGCGTTCGATGCCTCACCGGTCGATGCAAACCGTCGCACGTTGCCCCACTCCAACCCTTCCATGCAACCGGATTCCCGCCACCTCGAAATCACGCTCGGGACCACACCCAACATCGTAACTCCGGCATCCCGCACGAATTCACCGAATGGGCGTCCCGTGGGCGCGTCGTCGAACAGCGCCATGCTACACCCGTTGATCAACGTGGCGAATATCAGCCACGGACCCATCATCCACCCCAGGCTCGTGGGCCAACAGACCACGTCCTCGGGACCGAGGTCCAGATGGAAGTGACCGTCCATTGCCGACTTGATGGGGGTGAGGTGCGTCCAGGGAATCGCCTTGGGGTCCCCCGTCGTCCCGGACGAGAACAACACAGTGATGTGATGGTCGGGTGGTCCCGGAACGGCCATGACCGCTCCCCGTTCCTGCTCCAGTACGTCAGTCCATTCGACGTTCGGTTCTCGAACCTGTACGGCTCGCCCCTCAGCCGTACGCACCACAATGGCCTTTGACGCACCGGCGTCGATCACCTTTTCCAGCATCGGCAACCGCCGACCGCTTCGAACCATCATGTCTTGTGTGATGACAGTGGCCGCGCCGCCGATCGAGAGCCGCCTGCGTATTTCGGGAGGCGAAAAGCTCTCGGCGATCGACACCACCGTGCCACCAGCTTTGACAACGGCCAGGTACGCTACGACGGTCTCGAGCGTCATGGGCGACGCTATGCCTATCGATTCATCAGGGGTGAAATGAGCGGCTGCCGTGTTCACCTGGGTCTCGAGCTGGCCGTACGTGACGGTGAATAGCTCACCGTCGCGCCGATGAACGAGCGCGACCTTGTTCGGATCGTGTTGAAAACAGGAATCCACGATGTTGAGGGACGCACCGGGCCACCAGCGCGCGTGCGCCGCCCCCCGGGAATCGTCCAGCACGATCGCGGAGGCTTCGCGAAATCGGATGCCAAGTCGTCCGGCGACGGCGCTCCAAAAGTCCGCCCGATGCGTCACCGACCAGCGCCATAGATCTCGGTACGAATCGAGCCCGCGTTCCCGAGCGAAGGCCGTCAGGTTGGCGGACTCGATGTCACGTCTCGACGGTACCCAGAGCGGTGAGGGCGCTCCCACAGTCAACGCTCCCGGGCAGCGATCGGGCTATCTGGCTCCGACAGCCAGCGCAGCCTCTGTGAAGAGCAGCGAATCACTGACACCCAGGGAGTCGCCGACCCGACCGATCATGACGAACGTCGCGATCACGGCTATCCTGAGACCACCTTGTGCTGCGTCACGCAGTAGAGGCAGTCACCCATGTGGCGCCTCGGCGTTCGCGTACATGCGCGTCGTGGCCCCGTCCGCGTCTGCGGGTTTGACGGAAGGGAGGCGTGACCCGGACATTGGTGGCTCTCCGATCGCTGGTTTGCGACTGCGCCTGTTAGGCGACGGGGATGTACAGCGGTATCATGAGAATACACCGCCAGCGAAGGGGCGGCAAACGCCGGGATGTGCTGCTACGATTGCTTCTCACGCGCACCGGCCGCGAGCAGGGTAGTCAAGTCGAGAGGGCGCGTATACATCGCGAGGCCCCCATCGGCAGTGCGCGGCCATGCTTCTCGGGGACGGTCCCAGTACAGCTCGATTCCGTTCGCGTCCGGATCTCGCAGATACAGCGCTTCACTCACGCCGTGGTCGGCCGCCCCATCCAACGCGATCCCCGCCTTGTGTAGACGTCGGTAAGCCTCCGCCAGCGCCGCACGGTCCGGATAGCGAATGGCCACGTGATAGAGACCGGTGGTCCCCGCCGACGGCGGCGAGCCTCCCCAGCTCTCCCACGTATTCAGGCCGATGTGGTGGTGATACCCGCCTGCGCTCAGGAACGCCGCCTGTCCGCCCATACGTTGCGTGATTTCGAACCCCAAAACGTCACAGTAAAACGCAAGGGCTCGATCGAGATCCGCCACCTTGAGGTGGACATGGCCAATTTCCACTCGTGGATCGATCACCTGGTGGCTGACCCAGGCCGTCCAGAGCACTGTCCGCAGCTCCGTTGACCATGGCTTGTTGAATCGACCGGAGCGATTGCCATATAGCCGGAGGGGCTCTTGTCCATGATCAAAGCACCTTGCGAAAACACCGAATCCGGCCAGCCTCGGCGAACCCGACGGCCTCGTGCGCCGCCGCGCTCGAGAGGTCCTCCAACTGCGCATCGGACGCCAGCTCTGTGCACCCTTCGCGGCGGGCCCACGCCTCGGCGTGTTCGATCAACACCCGCCCGACGCCGCCACCACGCGCCTCGGGCACCACAAACCATCCTTCCACATACGCGACGTTCTCGCTCTCGCACCCCTCCGCATACGCTCGAATCGACAGCTCCACGAAGCCAACGGGTTGGTGGCGCGCGTCGAAGGCAAGCAAGGTCATGATCGGCTCGGGCAGCGTCCCAGCGAAATATCGTTCGACGACTGCCGCATGCTCGCCGGGCGCCGCATCGGACCAAAACGCCAGACGGAGCTCGACCCAAGCGGCTGCATCGCCACGATCAACCGGACGGCACGTAACGTTTTGCCGCTCAGATCTCCGCGAATCCAGTGTGCGTCGCGGGACCTCGTTCATGAACCGCGAACGAATAGCGCACGAAATTGATCGGCTGAGCCAGGCCCTTCTCCCCCAAACGCGACCCGAATCGAGTCTCTCGATATTGACCCCACGCCAAGTAAAAACGGCGCCACGTCGAAGCTGTCGGCCGTTGTGGTCAATACCGAGTTCCGCACCTCGTAGGCTCCCCATTCCGCCGCGGTGAATACGAGACGAGTGTTCCGATTGCGAGCCGTTATCGTCATCGTGTAGCGTGCCCGGTTCCCCAACTCGAGGGCTCCGCTGAGATAGGTACAACACCCAAGGCCAGCATGGTCGTACGGCATCGATTCATCGTTCATCGTTCTGAGCTCGTACACTCCCTGCGCACTCTGGGGAGCAAACGGATCCGCTCCGCAGGCAGCGAGGGGGATGCACGCAAAGAGTGTGGCGGCGACGAATCCGCGAATCTCAGGCACAGTGTAGCCTCGACAACCCTGGTCAGTAACGACCTCGCGTAACGCTCACGCGACGGGACCGGAGTGACAACGGCGGTTCCGTCGGCGCAAGTCAGATACAGATACCCCCCCGGGCACACGAGGTTGCTCGGGGGGGCAGGTGCAGGCTGTCGCCACCGGGGGCGCGTCGGATCTCCAGGGCGCTAGGCCATCGCTCCCTGTGCGCGGGACCCGTCAGCGACAAACCGCGCCTTATCCAGCTCGCTCATGCTGAAATCGAGCGTGCGAATCGGGAACGGAATGTCTATCTCGTGGTCGTCGAACACGCGTTTGATCGCCAAGACACCCTCATGAACAGCGGCTGGATACGGAACGTCGCCCGGATACGGGATCCAATAGCGGACCGAAAAATTTATGGAACTGCCGCCGAATTCCTTCGCCACGACATCCACGTCCTTGTCGGGCGCCAGGAAGTCCAAGGATTCGATAGCTTGTTTGGCCACAGTTGCGGCCTTCGCCAGCTCCGTATCGTACCCCACGCCGACCTCGAGATCCACGCGCCGAGTACCGAGCCGACTGAAGTTGGTGAGGGGGTTCTCGAAAACCTGGCGATTCGGAATCAGCACGAGTTGACCGTCGAACGTTTCGATCAACGTGTTGCGCAGGTTGATCTCCTTGACGGTACCCATGTAGTCCGTCGTTTGCACGACGTCCCCGATCTCAAAGGGCTTGCGGATTCCCATGACGATGCCTGCGATGAAATTGGCGGCCAGGTCCTGAAACGCAAAGCCGATTGCCAAGCCGACGACACCCGCTCCCGCCAACAGCGAAAGCACCGTCTTCTGTAAGCCCAAGATCCCCAGCGCAATGACCAAGCCAATGCCAATCACTGCATACTTCACGACTGCCGCAGCGAGCCGGGTGATCGCTTGCGTTTCACTCACCTGTTCCGCCACCCGACCGGTGAGCTTTGACACCCAGCGGGCAAGGAGCGCGAAAACCAGTGCCACAGCAAGTGCCACCACGAAATTGGGTAGACCGGCAATTGCCGTTTCGGCCCACCCCGTAAGCTTTTCGAGTATCAGCTGCGAAAATCCCTGTACGTCCATCGTCTAGATCTCCTTCTGTGTGAAATCAGTGCCACGCAAGTTACAGTCGAGCGCCCTCACTGTGAACCGGTCATCACTCGTTCACGCCGAACTCAGCGGACCGTGTCGACCAGCGGTCCTGGCTGCCCGCTCCCTGCCGGCACCCAAGGCCTGTCCGTATCCACGGACGCCCCTGCAAGCGGTAGTTGATCTTGTCGCGGGAACTTGCATGTTTTGGAGCGGGATCGCCGCCCGTTCCATCAGCGCAGGGCGACCTGACCGACTCAGCAACGCCCCGTCGACCAACAAGGTAGGAATCGCATGGACTGGATCACTAATCCCGAGGTGTGGATCGCCCTGGTAACACTGACGTCGCTCGAAATTGTGTTGGGGATCGACAACATCGTCTTTATCTCGATTCTCGCTGGCAAGCTCCCTGAAGAGCAGCAACCCCGTGCCCGTCAGCTCGGCTTAGGAATCGCCCTGATCTCCCGCATCCTGCTCCTGTTTTCCATCGTCTGGGTGATTCGGTTGACGGCACCGTTGTTTACCATCCTTGGGCAAGAAATTTCCGGCCGGGATCTGGTGCTGATGGTCGGCGGCCTCTTCCTCCTCGCCAAGGCGACTCGAGAGATTCACGAGAACGTCGAGGGACCGGGACATCACGTCACCACCAAAGTTCAGGCAAGCTTTGCCACCGTGGTGGTGCAGATCGGGCTGCTCGATATCGTGTTCTCGCTGGATTCAGTCATCACCGCCGTGGGCATGACGACCATGATCGGCGTCATGATCGCCGCGGTGATGATCGCGATTGGCGTCATGCTCCTCGCGGCTAGTGCCATTTCAAATTTTGTCGAGCGTCATCTCACCATCAAGATGCTCGCGCTCAGCTTTCTCGTGCTGATTGGCGTCACCCTCATTGCCGAAGGACTCGACCTGCATATTCCCAAGGGCTACATCTACTTTGCAATGGGATTCTCGGTGTTCGTCGAAATGCTGAACCTGCGCGCCCGTGGTAGGCGCGCCAAGCGGCCGCCGGCAGCCGCAGGGAAGCTGGACGCCGTGGCCAAGTGACGCCGGGACACGGGTACTGCACGCTGGTGTAGGCTGCGGTCAGCTCGGCTGACGAAGATGGCTGTTGGGTTGGTGCCAACCTAGCCAGGCACGGCGAAGGGCGTACCGTCCCCGGTTTCGCAGAACCGCTTCAAGCTGTTCAGATAATAGCCCCAGTTGAAGTTGTACGTTCCGTACACGTCATCGTCCAGTTCCTGCGCGTATTCCTGAACGAACTGGAGCGATGTCTCCTCGCCGTCCGCCCTCAGCGCAAACGCAAACGTATTGTCCTGCCAGTTGGCGTGGCCGCCGACGCACTTCCACCGAACCAGGCGAGCGGGCTCCAGATGGGTTTGAAGCATCTGCGGGTGAAAATCGCCATGGAACGTAAAGCGAATGATGCCGCCCTCGCCTTCTCCCACCGTCGCCTTTGTCGTCCACCAGCCAGTGACCCCACCCTGGGTGGTCAGAGCCTCATAGACGGCCGTCGGCGGCGCGTGAATGTGAACGGTATGCAGAATCGTTTTCATAGACACCTCGGAGTACACGTGGGCGTGCACACGCGCGGAGCAGATCAACCCCTGCCACGGCGAGCTGGCCGGTGTGGCATGTTCATGTAGCGGTCCCCTCGCTCGAGCTCGTCCAACATCTGCGCGAGACGCCGCCGTTTGGTTTCCTCCCGCTTAGCTCGATTGATCCAGCCAAGGTAGTCGTTCTGCTGGTACGGCGGGCGTTCACGGTACGGCCCGAGGAGATCCCGTTCGACCAGGGCTTGACGCACGAAGCGCGGCATAGGGTGACGCTCCCGCGTCAATCGGCTCTGCCTC
>JBFHWR010000172.1:0-8609 GCA_041599395.1 Gemmatimonadales bacterium
CGAGACGCTCGCGCGATGTGTGAGCGGCTCTTTGCCAATCCGGTGACCGAGGGTTTCGAGTTCTCGGTGCGGGAGGCAGAATAGTGCGCATCGCCGTGGTGCGGTTCCCCGGTTCCAACTGTGACACTGAAACGCTACGAGCCGCCGAACGCGCCGGCGCCGATGCCTATTTCGTCTGGCACCGCGATTCGAGTCTCCGTGACGCTGACGTTGCGATTCTCCCGGGTGGATTCGCCTACGGCGACTATCTCAGGGCGGGCGCCATCGCACGGTTCAGCCCCATCGTCACCGCAGTCGTGCGACACGCCGAAGCCGGAGGCGCGGTCCTCGGCATCTGCAACGGGTTTCAAGTCCTCTGCGAAGCCGGCCTCTTGCCGGGAGCGCTCACGCGGAACGCCGGCCAACGCTTTGTCTCCCGACCGGTGCCGGTGCGCGTCGAAAGCACGGACACGCCTTTCACGAGAAGTTACTCCGAGAGAGCCATTATCAATCTGCCAGTGGCCCACGGAGAAGGCCGTTTTGTCGCACCCGAACATGTCGTGGACCAACTCGAGGCCGACGGACGGGTAGTGTTTCGTTACGCGGGCCTGAACCCGAACGGCTCTGTGCATGACATTGCTGCGGTCTCGAGTGACAACAGGATGGTGGTGGGCATGATGCCACATCCCGAACGGGCTGCAGACAGGATTGTGGGTGACACGACGGGCGCCGGTGTATTCGAATCGATGCTCACATCTGCCCAACTTCTCGCACGAGGTGTAGGATGAAACTGCTCGTCATGAGTGTGACCACGGCGGCGCTCTGGATCCTCGCGGGACCGGAGGTCAGCCACGACGGCGTGAGCCAACCACCGACCGGTCCGCGATCGGACATCGCGGTGCCGGGATCTCCGGTCCCGCAGGTGCGCCAGTCACGAGATCAGGCCTGGACGCCGACCGATACCGGCACCGTCCGACCCGGGATGACCCGCGACCAGGTGATTGCGGTGTGGGGAGCACCCCTCACCGAGCGCACGATGGGGACGTGGACGTACATGTACTACCGCAACGGTTGCGAGGTATCGTGCGGTACCCACGACATCGTCTTTCTCGAGAACGGTCAGGTGGTAAACGCTATCGTTCGTGGCCAGGGACACACGTATGCTGGCATGTCGTCTTCGCCTCCGGGGCGAACCCCGGAATTCACCCCGCGTCGTCCGAACCCCAGGTAGAGGCACGTTATGACTGAGAAGCCGAGCAGAAACGAGGAAGAATACTTCGCCCGGCGCGAGGCCGAACTCGTCCAGGAACGACGGGGCGCGGCAGCCGAGGCCGCGGCCAAGCGCGAGCGTGAGAGCCATTACATGAAATGTCCGAAATGCGGATACGATCTCCACACCGAGGAATACCACGGCATCGAGGTGGATCGCTGCAAGGAATGCCACGGCGTCTGGTTCGATGCCGGTGAAGCCGAGTCGGTCCTGGAGCAGGAGCATTCGACGATTTCCGGGCTCTTCAAGTCGATACTCCATGGCGTTCGCCGGTCCTGAGGCGACCGCGGCCGATACCACGCCGCAGCCGTTCCCTGGCGACCCCGAGATAACGCCTGACCTCGTTCGTCAACATGGGCTGACCCACGACGCCTACGAACGAGTCCTGCGGATCCTGGGACGCACGCCGACGTTCACGGAACTCGGGGTGTTCTCGGCCCTGTGGAGTGAACACTGTTCATACACACACTCCCGCCCGCTGCTCAAGACTCTTCCAACAACGGGCGAACGGGTCGTTCAGGGTCCAGGCGAGAACGCCGGGGTGCTTCGACTCCGTGACGGCTGGGCCGTCGCCTTCAAGATCGAGTCGCACAACCACCCTTCGGCGGTCGAGCCCTACCAGGGAGCGGCGACCGGAGTCGGAGGCATTCTGCGCGACGTGTTCACCATGGGCGCCCGGCCGGTTGCCTTGCTCAACAGTTTGCGGTTCGGCCCGCTCGATGACGGGAGAAACCGGTATCTGATGACGGGAGTGGTTCGCGGGATCGGGGATTACGGAAACTGCGTCGGGGTGCCGACAATCGGTGGAGAAGTCGATTTCTCCCCCAGTTATGGTGGCAATCCGATCGTCAACGCCATGTGCATCGGTGTGCTTCGCGAAGACGACCTGATGACTGCGCGTGCGCGTGGCGTCGGCAACGTGCTGCTGGCCATCGGCGCCAAGACCGGCCGGGACGGTATTCACGGGGCGTCGTTTGCCTCTGAAGAACTCACGGCGGAAAGCGAAGCGCGCCGACCCCAGGTTCAAGTGGGCGACCCCTTCACGGAAAAGCTGCTGCTGGAGGCGAGTCTCGAACTCAGCGCGTCGGGATGCATCGTCGCCATGCAGGATATGGGAGCGGCCGGCCTCACATCGTCGTCTGCGGAGATGGCGGCGCGGGGCGGGGTCGGCGTTGAAATGAACGTCGCCCTCGTTCCCACACGCGAAAGCGGCATGAGCCCCTACGAGATTCTGCTATCTGAATCGCAGGAGCGAATGTTGGTGGTGGCCGCACCCGATCGGGTCGTGCACGTGCAACGAATCGCCGAGAAATGGGAGCTCGATGCAACGCCGATCGGACGCCTCACTGACGATGGTATGTACCGGGTGCTGCACGGAGATCGGATCGTCGCGGAGATACCGGGAGAAAGCCTGGTCACCGACGCACCCATCATCGAGGCGGAAGGCGCGGAGGGACTCGAAGCGCAGGCTCGACGATCACGGCAGCCGACGGGCCGCGAGCCCGATGTGGCGGAGTCACTCCGGACGATGTTGGACAATCCCGGGCTGGCTGGAAAACACTGGGTCTACGAACAGTACGACTCGACGGTGCGAGCGGCCACCGTTCAGGGCCCGGGGGGCGATGCCGGCGTGATCGTCATCCCGGGCACGGCGCTGGGGATCGCCGCCGCGACGGACGGGAACAGCCGCTATGTGCTGTTGGACCCGTATGAAGGCGGGAAAGCATGCGTGGCGGAAGCGGCACGAAACGTCGCGTGCGCCGGCGCCACTCCCATTGGCCTCACCAACTGTCTCAATTTCGGCAGTCCGGAACGCCCGGAAATCTTTTACCAATTCCGCGAAACCATTCGAGGCATCCGTGAGGCGTGCGAGGTGCTTGGTACGCCAGTGACCGGTGGCAACGTTTCCTTCTATAACGAGAGCCCAGGAGGGTCCGTCGATCCGACGCCCGTGATCGGTATGCTCGGGATGTTGGACGACGTATCCCTCTCGATCGTGCCGAGTTTTTCCAAACCGGGCGATATCGTGATCCTCCTGGGGACGAGTCGCGGACACCTCGGCGGTTCTGCATATTGGGCATATGTGCGCGATGTCATCGGCGGCTCACCGCCGCCGGTGGACCTCGACGCGGAGAACGCATTGATTCACACGCTGGTCGCTCTCGCGAGACACCGGCTCATTGCGAGCGCCCACGATGTGAGCGACGGAGGATTGGCCTTGGCGCTGGCCGAATCGTGCATCGGCAGTCCGTACCACACGCATTCGTTTGGCGCGCGCCTCGACCTCCGCTCTGTGCAGGGCTCGCTTCCCGCACACGCTATCCTGTTCGGCGAGGATCACGGCCGCGCGATTGTGAGCGCCGCACCGCCGAACCTCGAGCCGGTGCTGCAGCTGGCACGGCAGCACGCAGTTCCTGCAATACCCATCGGTGTCGTGACCGATTCGGGCGGATCGTTCGACATCGCGCTACAGGAACAAAGGCTGTCGCACGACGTGCCGGCGCTGCGGGCCATTCAGCATCGAGCGATCGCCCGGCGCCTGGATGTGCCACCCTCTCAGTCGGTGGAGCGGTAGACCGATGTGCGGGATTTTCGGCATCGCGGGACACACGAATGCGGCCGAGCTGACGTACACGGGACTGTACGCGCTGCAACATCGTGGCCAAGAATCGGCCGGCATCGTCGTGATCGACGAGAACGGGCTCGGCCGCGGTCATCGGGGCATGGGCCTGGTGCAAGAGCTGTTTACGCCGGCCACGCTCGCCACGTTGTCGGGCGACATCGCCATCGGGCATGCCAGGTATTCGACGACCGGCAGCTCGGTACTCGCAAATGCGCAACCGGGCCTGGTGCAATACCACGGTGGCTCGCTGGCGCTCGCACACAATGGCAACCTCACCAACGCGACGACGCTTCGAAACGATCTCGTGCGCCAGGGGTCGATCTTCCGATCGTCCTCTGACTCGGAAGTGCTGGTCCATCTGATTGCGCGATCCGACGCGCGCAAGGTCGAGGATCAGATCTTGGACGCCCTGGAACGCGTGGAAGGTGCTTACTCCTTGCTCATGACGATCGGCAGAACGCTCTACGCCATCGTCGACCCGCGCGGCTTCCGGCCACTCGTGCTCGGGCAGCTTGGGCGGGCATGGGCGTTCGCCTCGGAAACGTGCGCATTGGACGCGGTCGGCGCGCGGGTCGTCAAGCAACTCGGACCGGGTGAATGGATGAAGGTCGAAAACGGCAAACCGGTTGATCTGCCTCCGCTCCCGCCAAAGGAACCCACCCGCTGCATCTTCGAACTGATTTATTTCTCACGGCCCGACAGCATCGTCTTCGGTGCATCGGTTGATCGAGTGCGAAGGCAGCTCGGGCGGCAGCTTGCGGAAGAGCACCCGGCCCCCGGCGCAGAGTGCGTGTTCTCCGTTCCAGACTCGTCGAATGCGATGGCACTCGGATACGCCGATCGCAGCGGGATCAAACTGGAGCATGGGCTCATTCGCAATCACTACGTCGGCCGAACGTTCATTCATCCAGGTCAGGCGTCGCGAATTGCAAAGGTGCGCATCAAGTTCAATCCTGTCCGGGAAGTCGTGGACGGCAAGAGCGTTGTGTTGGTCGACGACTCGGTTGTACGAGGGACGACGTCGCAGAGCCTCGTCCGCATGATCCGCCAAGCCGGCGCACGCGAAGTGCATATGCGGATTGCGTCCCCGCCGATTACGGGGCCGTGCTACTACGGCATCGATACGCCGACGCACGATGAATTGGTTGCAGCGAATCACGGCGTCGATGAGATCCGCCGTCAATTAGAGGTGGACTCGCTAGGGTACCTGTCGATGCGGGGGACGCTCGCCGCGTGCGGCGTTGCGGACTCGGGGTACTGTCACGCATGCTTCTCGGGGCAGTACCCCACGGAGCTTCCCGATGTCGCGACGGCAGGCGGATCGACAGGGACGGCGCGCCAGGCCACGATAGCGCCCGCGTACCTGGATGGAAACCAAGCGTATGAGTGAGCGAACGAACGGCAACAAAGCCGTGTTCTCGTTCGGCAATGGCCATGCCGATGGACACGCCGGGATGTCCGATATTCTGGGCGGAAAAGGCGCCAACGTTGCTGAGATGACGCGCATGGGCATACCCGTGCCGCCCGGCTTCACCATTTCCGCAAAGATGTGTCAGCGCTATCTCCAAGAGGGTGACATTCCCGCGTCACTGCGCGAAGAAGTCACGGCGGCCATGTCGGGTCTCGAGGAGGCGAGCGGGCGCCGGTTTGGCGACGCGGATGACCCACTCTTGGTCTCGGTCCGCTCAGGCGGGAAGTTCTCGATGCCCGGGATGATGGATACCATCTTGAATCTCGGCCTTACCGATGAGACCGCCAAGGGTCTGGCCCGGCAATCGAACAACCCGTCGTTCGCCTACGACTCCTATCGACGCTTCGTCGAAATGTATGGCAGGGTGGTGTATGGTGTCGGCGCCAGCGCCGATGGCGTCGACCAGTTCGAGCGGGCGCTGCACGAACTGCAGAAAACCCGAGACGTCAGCCGAGCAATTGACCTGTCCCCCGCCGATCTGCTCTCGCTGGTACGAGACTACAAGGAGATCGTGTGGCGAGTCACCGGGTCACGGTTCCCGGACGACCCGCGGGAACAGCTTTGGGGCGCGATCGGGGCCGTGTTCACTAGCTGGAACAATCAGCGCGCCGTGAACTATCGCCGCCTGAACGCCATCCCCAACGACCTCGGCACGGCGGTGACGGTGATGGCCATGGTGTTCGGCAACCTGGGGGAGGACTCGGGTTCGGGCGTCGCGTTTTCGCGTGATCCGTCGACCGGCGAGAAGCGTCTCTTCGGCGAGTTCCTCGCAAATGCGCAGGGTGAGGACGTGGTCGCGGGGACACGGGATCCGGAGCCACTCGAATCAATGGGCAAGCGGCTGCCGGACGCGTACGCGGAGTTCAAGCGAACCGCTGCACTACTGGAAAACCATTACCGGGACATGCAGGACCTCGAGTTCACGGTCGAGCGGGGTAAGCTCTACCTGCTGCAAACGCGAACCGGGAAACGAACCGCTCGGGCGGCCGTGCGGGTCGCGGTTGAGATGGTCGCGGAAGGCGCCATCGACCGCCGAACGGCGGTGACCCGTATCGATCCGAACCAGCTCAACCAGCTCCTCCATCCAACGATCGATTCGGCGGCGCACGTGGATGTCATTGCCCGCGGTCTCCCGGCATCTCCTGGCGCTGCCGTCGGCAAAGTGGTCTTCGATGCGGAGACCGCTGCCGAGCGAGGAGCTGCGGGAGAGCACGTGATCCTGGTGCGGCGGGAAACCAGCCCGGACGATTTCCATGGCATGGTCGCCGCCCAAGCCATTCTCACCGCCCGCGGGGGGATGACGAGCCACGCGGCCGTGGTGGCGCGGGGCATGGGAAAATGCTGTGTCGTGGGCGCGCGGGAACTAGACGTCGACCCCGTCAGGCGTCTCTTCAGTGGGAACGGCGTGACGATTCGCGAAGGAGATTGGGTTACGCTCGACGGGTCCGAGGGCCGCGTCATTCAGGGGCGCGCACCGCTGACGCTTCCCGAACCCGGAGCGGAGTTTGACACGCTCATGTCCTGGGCTGACGAATTCCGCGCCATGGGGGTGCGCGCAAACGCCGACACGCCGGAAGACGCGGCGCAAGCGCGGAGCTTCGGGGCCGAGGGCATCGGCTTGTGCCGTACGGAGCACATGTTTTTCGAAGGAGATCGCATCCATACCATGCGGGAGATGATCCTCGCGACGGATCTCGCCGGCCGGCGCCGAGCACTCGTCCAGCTGCTTCCCATGCAGCGTTCGGACTTCGCGGGGATCTTCCGGGCCATGAACGGCTTTCCTGTAACCATCCGGCTCCTCGACCCGCCGCTGCACGAGTTTCTTCCGCGGGATCCGGCCGAGGTCGACCGGCTCGCCGAATTGATGGACTTGCCGGTCACGGCGGTTCAGCGCGTCATCGACGGGCTGACCGAAGCGAACCCAATGCTCGGGCACCGGGGGTGCCGGCTGGGAATTTTGTATCCGGAAATTACCGAAATGCAGGTGCACGCAATCATCGAAGCCGCGTGCGAAGTCGCTGCTGAGGGGATTCGCGTGATCCCGGAGATCATGGTCCCTCTCGTCGCCCACGTCGAAGAGCTGAGGCAGCAAGCGACGATTGTCCGCCAAACCGCCGATCGGATCCTCACAGAGCGCAAAGCCCAGATCCCCTATCTGGTCGGCACCATGATCGAGCTTCCTCGGGCAGCCCTGACCGCCGACGAGATCGCCAAGGTCGCGGATTTCTTCTCTTTTGGAACCAACGACCTCACGCAGACGACCTACGGGCTATCGCGCGATGACGCGGGGAGGTTCCTACCGTACTACATGGACTCCGGGATCCTGCCGGCGGACCCGTTTCAGACCATCGATCAGGATGGGGTGGGCAAGCTCATCGAGATGGGGACGCGATTGGGGCGGAGGAGAAACCCAAAGCTCAAGGTCGGGGTCTGTGGCGAGCACGGTGGCGACCCAGCCTCCGTGGACTTCTTCCAGCACGTCGGCATCAACTACGTGTCGTGCTCATCGTTCCGAGTACCGATCGCCCGTCTTGCAGCGGCCCAGGCATCGCTGGGCGCCCGAGCCCCGACCGACTAAACCGATACACCTGTTGAAGAGGTCGCGGCGCCTGAGCTGCCCCGCTGCGTGAAGCGCCTCAGAATGGCATCCGAATCCGCCCCGCCGTGACCAGCTCGACCTGGGGACCAAACTGAAGACCGGTCCCGGAAATGGTATAGAAGAACATTCCCTTATAGGAAGTCAGATACCGGTAGGACGTCTTGATGATGCCAACTCTGGCGGTCACCACCAGCGGCGCTTCCATTCGGTGCACCAGAAGTGTGAAATCTTGGGGCTCGAGGAGGACGTGGGCCCCTTTGGCAGTGACTGCCTTGATGGCAGTAGTGTCACCTCCACCTCCAGGAACGATGTCTACTGCAGGCACCTATTCACCCTCCTGAAATACACCAGGGCATCCGGGTTTCACATGGCAACAGTTGTGGACAATCCACCAAGATCGTAACCGGCACGTCACTGAGCTCCGGATATGTCAAATCACTTTAGATTGCCGCCATAAGCTCATACAAAAATGAACTTGAGTGGCTTTACCTCTACTAAACTCTCAGCGCCGTGAGCGACCGCCGCCGAAGTTTTCCACATCCCTACTTCGCCGTGTTGGTCCACGAATTCCGGCTTTCCCGCCGGCGAAACGCGACCGGGGCCGTTTCCCTTCAGGCGCGATCATGCCAGCAAGATGGCAACCGAGGCGCCTGTCAACATCTAGCAC
>JBFHWR010000173.1:0-8575 GCA_041599395.1 Gemmatimonadales bacterium
CCGGGAATCCTGCAGGAATCCGAGCCGGTCGAACGCGAAGTGCTCACGCCCACGCTGCTCGAGGTGCTCCGGATGCAGCTCGCCAAGGAGGTGGGTGCGGAACGCGACCTCCTGGCGCGATTCATTCCGTGGCTCGCAACGATTGGTTCCGTCAGTCCATTGCTGGGGCTTCTCGGGACCGTGCTGGGCGTGATGGACGCGTTTATCGGCATTGCTGTTGGTGGATCCGGTAATATCTCGGCGGTGGCGCCGGGTGTGGCCGAGGCCCTTGTCACGACGGTCTGTGGGCTTGCGGTCGCGATCCCGGCTGTGATTGCCTACAACGTGTTTGCCAGCCGACTGGGCCTGTTTGCCGGAGAGCTCGGTGGCTTCGCCCAGGAAATGATCGGCGCGATCGCGCGTGAGGGAAAGGTCTAGCAATGGAAGACAGCGGCTTGCGAGGACATGGCGAGCTGCCGCTCGCCGGAGACATCAACGTCACGTCATTGGTCGACGTCGCGTTCGTATTGCTGATCATCTTCATGATCACTGCGCCCATCATGCAGGGCGGAGTCGACGTCGAACTGCCACGTGCAGAGGCCCGGCCGATAGATCCCAAACAGGGGCTCACCTTATCGGTGAACCGGCAAGGACAGATCTACATCGACGAAGACCGTACGCCCCTCTCGTACGACGACTTTCGAGGCACGTTCCAGGCGCTGGTGACGGCCAGGGATCCCGAAGGGGTGTACTTCCGGGGTGACCGCCGCGCCCCATACGGCGACGTGATTCGCTTTCTCGCCGTGGTGCAAGCAGCGGGGATTGCCAATATCGGCATGGTTCTCCAAGAGGAAGAGATCAGGCGTTGAACCGGTCGCGGCCGCCGGTTGGTCGTGCCCGTTGGGCGCGGTCGGGGCGCGGGCCCGCGTTCGTCACGAGCGTCGTCCTCCACGGGGTGGTCGGGGGCACGCTGTTGTTTGACCCCGGCGGCCGCCAGCAGCCGGTTCCCCCCGTGTACCGAGTCGAACTCGTGGCCGCGCCGCGACCGGTGGAGCAGCAACGGCGGCGCCCGGAGGTCGTGCAGCGTCCGGCGCGGCCCACGCCGGCGGTTCCCGACCGTCCACGGCCGGAGCGGAGCGAGCCGGTGCCCGTGCCCCCTGTGGCGAAACCGGACGACCTCGAGCCGGCGGCCAAGCCCCAGCCGCTCGATTCTCTCGCGCCGGACGTGGAGCCTTCCACGGGCACCGATGTCGCGAACGTCAAGACGGAGGGAGTGGCGTTCCCCTATCCGGAATACCTGCGGAACCTGGTGTCGCAAGTCTACCGGCGATGGCATCGGCCCTCCGGGACGATCTCGCTGCGTGCCGAAGTGATTTTTTTCATTCGTCGCGATGGATCGATGACCAACCTCCGGTTTACTAGACGCTCGGGGAACTTTTCGTTTGACCTGGAAGCCCAGGGTGCAATCGAGGCCGCTGCGAATGCCGGCGCGTTCGGACCGCTTCCGGGAGGATTTCCGTCTGACGTGCTCGCGGTGAATTTCTTCTTCGACCCATCCTCACCCGGCAGATGAGCGCGGCAACGCGTGGGCTACCGGGTTCGCGCCCCGGCGTCCAGGCGGCGCTGCTCGGCGCCGTAGTGGGGCTGGCCGGGGTCTCCGTGCCCGCACGGGCTGTCAGCCAAGATACGATCCCGATCGAGCAAGGCGTGCGTGTCGGCATCACGTACACGCCGGGGATGCGTCCGGGCATGCTCGTGTTGGGTGGGCCGCACCTCGAGCTGCTCGATTCGGCGCGGGCGATCTTGGCTCGCGATCTCGAGTTCAGCGATCGATTCGAGATGATCACCCTTCCGGGGGGGGACAGCGTCATTCTGGGTGTGGAAGGGTCGTCGGGCGAAGACGGTGGGGAAACGTTCGTGAACTACTCGCTCTACGCGGTGTTGGGCGCCGAATTCGCCGTAGGAGTGTTGCCGGAGGTGGATACGAGTGTCACCGTGCAGCTGTTCGACGTCCGTGGTGAGAACGTGCGGACGAGCGTTCGCCTGCCGCGGGGGGATCCGCGCGATCCGGAGTTTCGGATGTTGGTACACCGTGCCGCCGATGAGATGGTACGCGGCGCGACCGGCAGCGCCGGGTATGCCGCCAGCCGGCTCGTGTTTCTCAGCAGGAAGCGGGTGCACGTGGTGGATGCCGACGGGCACGGCCATATGGTCGTGACGCCGGAGGACGTCGAAGCGTTTGCGGCGGACTGGGGCCCGGGCGCGCGCCAGATCGCCTATTCGGAACTCGCCGACGGGTGGGGGCGTATCGTCGTCCAGGATTTGGGGAGTGGGGACCGGCGGGTCATCGCACCGACGCGCGAGCTGTTGAACATCAGTCCCAAGATCTCACCGGATGGGCAGACGATGGTGTTTGCGCGTATTGGCGATACCGGGAGCGATATTTACTCGTATAACCTCTCGCGGGACTGCTGTTTACAGCGCTTGACGGTAGGTCGACTCTCGGATAATGTTTCTGCGGCGTTCAGTCCCGACGGGAGGCGCATCGCCTTCGAGTCGACCAGAGCTGGTCTCTCACAGATCTATGTGATGGCGGCCGACGGCACGGACCAGGAACTGCTGGCGCCGTTCGATTACGGGGTGACCGGCAGTTCGCACAGCCCGGCGTGGTCTCCCGATGGCCTGAGCGTTGCCTTTCATCGTACGGTCGACCGCACGCAGCAAGTGTTCGTGATGGATGTGCGGACCCGAACCGTACGACAGCTGACGAGCCTCGGACGGAACGAAGATCCCACGTGGGCGCCTGACAGCCGGCACCTGGCGTTTGTCTCGACGCGTGCGGCATCGAAGCAAGTTTGGATCATCGACATCGAGACTGGTCGCGTACGGCAATTGACGAGTATCGGTGGTGCAAGAATCCCGGAATGGTCTCCCCGGATTGCGGAGTCCAATAAACCATGATCTTGGAGTGACGATGCGTGTTTCTCTACCTATCACGTTAGGGATGGCTGCGGTGATCATCTCGGCAGCCTGCGGAGGAGGTCCACCCCCGCCGCCGCCCCCGCCGGCGATCGACTCGGCGGCGATTCGGGATTCGATTCAGCGCGCGCGCGACGCAGCGGAACGCCGGCGACAGGACAGTATCCGAGCAGCGGAGGCCGAGCGGGAACGGCTTCGCCGGTTGGAAGAAGAGCGGCGGCTGGCGGAGGAGCGGCGGGTGACAGCCGAAGTCATGCGCATGCTCGAGCGGCGGGTCCACTATGATTTCGATCGGTCGAATATCCGGGCCGGTCAGGACACTCAGGTGCTGGAGCAGAAGCTGGCGATTCTCCAGGCGAATCCGAATCTGCGTATTCAGATCACCGGTCACTGTGACGAGCGCGGCACCGACGAGTACAACATGGCGCTCGGGAATCGGCGGGCGATCTCGGCGCGCCGGTTTCTGACCGACCGCGGCATCAATGAATCTCGCATTACCGTCCGCTCGCGAGGAGAAGAAGAACCGTTAGCCATGGGGAGCAACGAGGACGCGTGGGCACAGAACCGGCGGTCCGAATTTTCGGTAACGGCCGGCGGGAATGTGCTCAGGCGCCCCGGAATGTGACGCGGTTCGCCGCCGCCGTCGGCCTGTGTGCCGGTCTGAGCGCGTGCGCGCTCAAGGGAGACGTCCGGCGCGTCGAACAACAGGTTCAGGCTCTCCGTACAGAAATCGCCCGCGCCGATTCGGCGCGGGCGGATTTTTTAGAGCTCATGTTTCGGCAGGAGCACGCCCTGCAACAGCGGATTCACGATTCGCTGGCCTTGTTTCAGCGGCGGCTCTCGTCGCTCGGCGGTGACATCCGCGCCGACATGACCGAAGCCCAGCGCCAGCTGCTCCAGATTCAGGAGCTGCTCGGGCAAAGCCAGCAACGGTTGACTCAGCTCCAGGCGCAGTTGGACCGCCGCGCGTCGCAGGCGACGCAACAACCCGTGGAAGGCGGGGGAGAGCCGGGGCCGCCCCGCGCGGGTGACGTGTCGCCGGAGGAGATTTACGACGTGTCGGTGCAGCAGTTGCGACGCGGGAGTCCCCAAACTGCGCGCTTGGGGTTTCAAATGCTGCTCGACGAATACCCCAGCCATCCTCGGGCCTCCGATGCTCTCTTTCTCATTGGTGAATCGTGGGAACGAACCGATGCCGACTCGGCTGCGGTTGCCTACGGAGCCGTCGCCGAACGGTTTGCGACGTCTCCGCGCGCGCCAACGGCGTTGTACCGCCTCGGGTTGCTGGCCGAACAGCGGGGGGATCTCGACGGCGCTCGGGTGTATTATCAACGCGTCGTGCGAGGCTATCCGGGTTCCGATGCGGCGCAACTCGCCAGCAGCAAGCTGAATCGACCGTAAAGCCAACCGCGGCGCGTTTGGCCCGCATCTCCACATGAAGAAGCAGCCCCGGGGCGAAATGCCCTTCCTCGATCACCTCGAAGAACTGAGGTGGCGCATCATTCGGAGCCTGGTGGCGCTGGCCGTCGGCAGCATCATCGGCTTCTTCCTGGTGCAGAACTTCGACGTACTCGAACTACTCAAGCGACCCATCGCTCCGTATCTGCCCGACGGGAAACTCTATGTGACCCGTCCCACGGATGCGTTTCTCATCACGCTGAAGCTTGCGGTGTTGACCGGCGCGATTCTCGCGGCGCCCGTCATCTTTAGTCAGGTCTGGGCGTTTCTGTCCCCCGCGCTGTACGATCGAGAGCGGCGGTTCATCGTGCCGGCCCTGATTGCCGGCCTCGTGCTGTTTTTGATCGGTGTGGCAATGGCCTACACCTGGGTCATGCCGGCCGCACTCAAGTTCTTGTTGACGCGCTTCCAGCAGGATTTCTTGGAATCGATCATTACCGCGGACGCCTACTTCCGGTTGGCCATCCAGCTCATCCTGGCGTTTGGCATCATGTTCGAGATTCCCCTGTTCATGGTGCTGCTGTCCTCCATGGGTCTCGTCAGCCCGGCGGCCTACGTCAAGCACCGACCCTTTGCCATCGTGATCGGGGCGATACTCTCCGCGTTGCTGACGCCACCCGATGTCGTGTCCATGATGATGTTGATGCTGCCGGTCATCCTCTTGTACGAGGGTGGAATTCTCGTCTCGCGGGTTGTCTGGCGGAGGCGCGCTCGAGAGACGATCGGGACCGGCGTCATGGTGCTGCTGGCGTGCGGACTGTCGGCGTCTGCAGCCCAGGCACAGGACCCGCCCCCCCGTCCCCCACGCCCGCCTGATTCACTCGCAGCCGAGGTGCGGGATACCGTGGCCCAACCCATCGACACGGCGCGCGCGCGCACCATGGGGTTGCCGACGGCGCCATCCCGCGCGTTTCCGGCAGCGGATTCGGTGATTCGCGCATTGCTCGAGCGGTCCGGATACCAAACCACGCGCTACGCCGGCGACAGTATGGCGCTCGTCGCCGCCGACAAGCGAATCGAGCTGATTGGCCAAGCGCTCGTCGAGCGGGAAGGGAGCACGCTCGAAGCGGACACGGTCAACTTCGTTCAGAATGAATGTCAGCTCGTTGCTGGCGGGCGCCCCACGTTGTTCGATGGTGGGTCGGTCCTGGTGGGTCGCGGCATGCGCTACGATACGTGCGAACGGCGCGGCATCGTCGCCCGCGCCGAAACCAAATTCAATCAGTCGGGCGTCGAATGGTTCCTGTAAGGTGAACTGGCCATCGATTCGGCCTCGACGCGGACGTACGGCGCCGGAGCGGACTTCACGAGTTGCGACCTGCCCACGGAGCACTATCACTTTCGCGTGAACTCGGTGAAGTGGGTCAAGAACACGATTCTGGTGGCGCGACCGGCCGTGCTCTACGTTCGCGACGTCCCGATTCTCTGGCTTCCCTTCATCTTCCAGGATATGCGGCAGGGGAGACGGAGCGGCATGCTGGTCCCCCGATTCGGATTCAACGACCTGGTGCGTCCCAACACGGGATATCGGCGACACATTTCGAACATCGGATATTATTTCGCCCTGAATGACTACATGGACTTCCAGGCGTCACTCGACTGGTTCGCAGGCAACTACGTCGCCGTCAACGGACAGCTGCGCTACCGCTGGCTGAATCGGTTCGTCTCCGGGAACCTGGGTGTGTCCCGGATCTTCGAGTCGGGTACCGACGGTGCACCAGGTGCTCGTTCACTCCGGCTTCAATGGACGCATCAACAGAGTTTCGATCAGCGAACCCGACTCACGGCGAACGTGGATTTTGCCACGAGCGCCCGCGTGGTCGAACGAAACGCGGTCGATCCGCTCGTGCAAACGGCCACTCTCGGGAGCCGGATCAATTTCAACAAGCAGTTTAGTTGGGGTACCTTCACCGCCGGCGCAAGCCGCTCGCAGGACCTCAGTAACGGATCCGTGAGTCAGACACTGCCGAGTATCAGCCTCGCTCCCGCGCCGGTGAACATTGGGTCCGCGGTCACGTGGTCTCCCTCGTTTTCGTTCGCGCGGGACGAGCGCCTCGATCAGCTGCCGGGGCTGGCGATTTTGCGCGTCAGCAACGGTGCGATTCTCGTGGATTCGCTTCGACCCGATACAAAGACCACCAGCGTGCGTGCCAGCACGCCGCTCCGGATCGGGCGGTGGAATTGGCGCAACGACGTGAGCATCACCGATTTCCGAACCACGCGGCCGCCGGCACAGGTGACGGTGATTGACCCAAACGATTCGTCGGTCGTCGCGACGCAATTCTACGGAGAGGATTTCGACACCAAGATCGATTGGAACACCGGCATCAACCTGCCGGTACTCTTTCCCAGCACCTGGAAGCTGCAGCCATCCCTCGGCATCCAGAATACGACGAGCGGGGCGTTCATGATTCGCAACCGCTTCACCAGAGGGCGATTCGTGCGGCAAGGCAAGCGGCTCTCGTTTGGAGCAAGTCTCTCGCCGTCCCTGTTTGGATTCTTCCCAGGTATTGGTCCGGTCTCGCGGATCCGTCACGCACTGTCCCCGCAAGTCAGTTGGAATCTGGCGCCCTCAGCGACCGTCCCCGAGGAGTACGCCCGCGCGCTCGCGGGACCGGGCGCGACACCGGAACTCAAGAGCGCGACGGTGCACTCGGTGAGCTTCTCTCTTTCGCAGACCTTCGAGGGGAAGCTCCGCCCGGCACCAGGTGATACGCTGCTGGATCCGCAGCGCGCGCCAAAGTTGAAGCTGTTGAGTATTCAGACGTCCTCGGTCTCGTACGATTTCGAGCAGGCAAAGCTGCCAGGACGAAACGGGTGGCGGACGCAGACGCTGCGAAACTCCTTCACGAGTGACTTACTGCGTGGCCTGTCACTCTCGACGAACCATGATCTGTGGGACGGTCCCGTCGGATTTGATACGACGCGATTCGATCCTTTTCTGACGTCGGTTTCGATGCGGTTTAGTTTATCGGGAGCGACGATCGCCAACATCGTCGCGCTCCTGACGGGTGGGCAGACCCAACCCGATGCCGACCGGGCGCCCGCATCGGCGGACGACCTCGGGGAAGCGGATCTGCTCCAGCCGGTTGGGACGGCGACGTCGCCTCCGCGGGGGCTCGATCCCGCGATCGATCGACTGGGGTCACGGCCGCTGCGGGGTCGGGGGCTCACGATCGGTGTGACGTACGACGATCAGCGCCGCCGCCCGCAGCCGGGCGTCGATCAAACGACGACCGCGTCGCAAACCAACCGCACCTTGGGTATGCAGTTTGGTTTTTCCCCGACTACCAATTGGTCCGCCTCGTGGAACACGCAGTACAACCTGACGACGAAAGAGTTTGGCCAGCATGTGGTGCGGTTCGATCGCGACCTGCATCGCTGGCGCGCGACCTTTGCGTTCGTGAAAGCCCCGAACGGCAATTTCGCGTTCAACTTCTTCGTGTCGCTGACGGACCAACCCGAGATCAAGTTCCAGTACGATCAACGCTCGGTCCGCCAAGGGCGCTGACGACCGGTCGGGGGTGGCCGAGCGTCCTCCGGTGGTGACACCCCCGTTCCACGGCCGAATACGTAAGTCATTGTAGAACAGCTCGTTGTGTGTCTGCATCCCGTGGCACGCGATATGCCACTATCATCACTCAGAACCAACAGTCGAGGACGCAATGAGACGTTTTATGGTGCTGGCCGTGTTCACCGCGGCCGTCGCAGCCTGCGATGACGACCTGCTCATTCCGCTCGTGGAGCGTCCAGCCAATCTCTCCTACTTGCTCGATCCTCCTGCTGGGGACGGCGAGCCACCCGCCGGTGTCGTCTTGTTTTGGGATCCGGTCTTGGACAACAACCTGCAGGTGTACCGCGTGTATTCACGGGCCGAACAAGGTGCCCGGTTCGATCTCAGAGCGTCTACCACGTCCACGTCGTTTCACGATGTGGGCGTCCCCGACCTGGAGTACTTCGTGGTTTCCGTTGACGTGAACGACGTCGAGAGCGACGAGAGCAATGTCGTGCTGATTGACGAGCGCCTCCGGCTCGAAGCCCCCAACCAACTCACGAGCACGAGTCTGAACGGCGCGATTCTGCTGAGCTGGTCGGACAATCCGTTCCAATCCGAGCCGGACGGCTTCCGGCAGTATCGCGTGTACAGCACGTCGTACTC
>JBFHWR010000174.1:0-8555 GCA_041599395.1 Gemmatimonadales bacterium
AGCCGGCATGGTTCATCCTTGAAGTAGTCGTAAAATCCCCAGATGGCGGACTTGTTCGTCTGCTTGGAACTGAAGAAGAGTTCGGCGTTGAAGAACCATTCAAAGAACCGCTCGTTTGGCATCGGGGTATGCTTGATGAGCCCACACTGGCACCGTTTGAAGACGAACGGAAACCCGTAATGCGTCACCTCGTGTAGCAACTCGTACTGCGGATCGTTACACAGGTAGCAGGTGTTGTCGCTGTCGTCGTGGTCGTAGAAGTCCTCGCGTGGCACGTCCCCCGCTGCCGGCTCGTGCTGGACCGCCGCGTCTAGCATGCCCGTGCGCTCGCGTCCGATCGACTCAGTTGCACAGCAACCGCCAGCGCCTCATCCTGTGAGATGGCTTCGTGAATCGGGAGAGACAGGACTTCGTTACAGGCCTGTGTGGTGCACGGCAGCCTCAACGATTCGCCACCCAGGAAGTCGTAGGCAGGCATCAGGTGGACCGGCGTCGGATAATGGATGCCGTATCCGATGTCCGCGGCCTCGAGCATCTGGATCACGGCGTCCCGGTTGCGGCAGCGCACGACGTATTGGTGGAACGCTGGCTCGACGTCTTCTTGATGCGGTGGAAGCGCGATCGATGGGTGGCGGATGTGCGTGTCGTAGACGGCGGCCACAGCCCGGCGGCGATGGAGCCAGTCTGGCAGCACGCGGAGCTTCACTCGCAACATGGCTGCCTGGATCTCGCTGATGCGTGCATTCGTTCCTTCGATCGCTGCGACCGGAGCACCGTCGTACCCGTACATGCGGAGCGCGCGCAAGCGATCAGCCAGCTCCTCGTTCTGCGTGACCACCGCGCCCGCATCGCCGTATGCACCGAGGTTCTTTGTCGGGTAGAACGAAAAACACCCGAGCTGGCCGAATGTCCCTACATGTTGGCCGCGGAACCGAGTACCGGTCGCCTGTGCGCAGTCTTCGACGACGGGAAGTCCGTGCCGATCGGCGATCTCCAGGACCTGGTACATCTGGACGCTCAGGCCCCAGAGATGCACGGGGAGAATGCAGCGCGTGCGAGCATTGATCCTTGCCTCGAGCGCCGTGGCGTCCATCATCAGATCGTCCGCACGAACGTCGACAAACACGGGCGTTGCGCCAGTGAGCCGAATGGAGGCCACGGTGGGGACACAGGTATTGGACACCGTGATGACCTCGTCGCCGGGCCCGACGCCCAACGCGAGGAGCGCCAGGTGCAGCGCCGCCGTGCCGGATGCGACGCCAACGCAGTGAGCGGCGCCCACGTACTCGGCGAACTCGCGCTCGAACGCGGTAGTCTCTGGTCCGAGCATCAGCCGGCCCGAGTGGAGCACCCGTGCCACCGCCTCCATCACTTCGTCCTCGATTTCGCGAAGCGAGTGCACGTAATCAAACGTCCGTACGGGCCGCGTCATGAGCGGTTCCGATTCATAGGTACGAGTCCATCCGCGGCTTGAAGTAGTCCACCGTTCTACGGAGGCCTTCAGCCAGCGGGACCTGCGCAGCCCAGCCGCTTGCCTCCCGGAAGCACGATGGGTCCGAGTAGTAGTCGCCGATGTCAATGGCCTCGTGATCCGGCGGAAAGGGGACGATCTCGTGCTCGAAGTCGCAGAAGCGGGAGAGCAGCTCGACGCACTCGAGCAGTGAATATCGCTCGTCAGCACCCAGGTTATACACGTTGCCGTAGAGCCGCTCGTTGTCCGTCGCCAGCACGAAGGCTTCGACCACGTCATCGACGTAGTTGAAGTCGCGTAGCTGTTCACCGGTGCCGAAGATGGCGATCTTCTCGCCTTGAATGGCCTTGCGCACGAAGATGCCCAAGAAGCCTTGATTATTGCCGCGCAGCTGTTGGCGGGGACCATACGTGTTCGTGAGCCGCAACGACACGCACCGGAGCCCATAGACCTGTGAATACACGGAGAAGTATTTCTCCGCGGCGAGCTTGTTGACCCCGTTGACGTCAACCGGCTCTGTCGGGTGTTCCTCATCCACCGGCAGATAGCGGGGACGACCGTAGAGCTGTCGCGTACTCGCAAACACCAGTCGGACGTCCGGATTGTGCCTGCGGCAGCTCTCGAGCAGTGCCAGCGGACTCCGGCAGTTGATCTCGAGATCCGTCATCGGGTCGGTCATGCTGTCGATGTGGCTGGTCTGCCCGGCCATGTTGTAGATGACCTCGACATCCTGCACCAGGTAGTCGAGACTGTGTTGGTCCCGGATGTCCGAGTAGTTGACGCGGCAACGTCCGGCGATGGGTTCGATGTTTTTGAGATTGCCACCATACCGCGGGAGCATCGAGTCCACGATCGTGACGTCCGCTCCCAACGACTCCAGGCGGATGGCGAGATTGCTCCCAATGAAGCCCAAGCCGCCGAGGATGAGCACGTTCCTATGCTGAAAGCTGCCCATATCGTTTTCTTTCGTCCTCGACGTTTTCGATCCCAAGCTGCTCCGCAACCACATATTGCGGCGTGCGGTTTTGCGTCATGAACACTCGCCCGATGTACTCTCCAGCCATCCCCAAGACGCACAGTTGAATTCCGGAGAACAGTGTCACGGAAACGATGAGGGATGCCCACCCCGGCGGGATGGCCTGCTGCGAAAGAATGCCGCCGGTCAAGGCGGAGACCACGAAAAAAGCCGCCATCAACACGCCGGCCACCGACATGACGATTCCCAGCATGGAAGCGACGCGCAGGGGGACGATCGAGAATCCGGTAAACATGTTCAACCACAGACGTACGAGCCGTCGAAGCGTATAGTTGGAGCGTCCCTCCTGCCGCGCTGCGTGGCGCACTTCGACCGTGGAAATGGAATCTGTTGATCGGAAAATCAGCCCGTCGAGATATGGAAACGGTCCCTCATACTTCAACACCGTTCGAACGAGCGACGCACGCATGACCTTGAAGCTCGAGAGATAGACGCCCCGCGGCACCGAGAGCAGCTTGCTCGCCACCCACCCGTTGAACCAACTTCCCACGTTGCGAAGCCAGTGATGTTGCTTCTTGGGATAGCGACTGTAGACGACGTCGAATCCGCGGCACAATTCAGTCACGAGCAGCGGAATCTCGTTCACCGGGTTTTGAAAGTCGTCATCGATGATGGCGACACAATCTCCGGTCATGTGGCGGAGTCCGCACATGACGGCGTTGTGCTCGCCAAAGTTCCGAGCGAGCCGAAGGTACTTGACGATGTGCGGGTGCCGCTGGTGCGCCTGGCGTGCCTGCGTGTCGCTGTCGTCCTTGCTTCCGTCGTTGACCAGAATCACTTCCAACGTGGTGTAGCGCGGCGCGAGCGTTTCCACTAACGCGTCAACCAGCAACCCCACCGTCCGCTCGCTGTTGTACACGGGCATCATGACACTCAAGCGGGAAATGGTCGGGGTGGCGGTGGATTGGTGTTGCACCCGTGCCCGTGTCGTCACGCGGGTGACAGGGGCGACGCGGATAGGTTCCACCGTGTCATCAACCTGGGTACGTCTCTGCCGCGCATGAAGCTCGCGCAACCTCTGCCAGAGAAGGTCCACGTGGTCCGGATATCTCCGGCACTGCCCTCCCCCGCGGCTCGAGGAGGAGGTCACGTGATCTCGGTAGAGCCCGCGTAAAACATCGTCCGCGGCCTCGATCTTCAGAAAGTCGAAGACGGACCGCATTTCGATCTGGAAAGTTGCTTCCTTGCGGAGGTTCTCGTAGTTCACCAACCAAACGGGCAACCCCCAGGCGTTCTCGAGCAGGCGTTGGTAGTGAAGCCACCACAGGTGGAGGGCGTGTCGCCTCGTCGCTCGATTGCGCTTCTTCAGTGAGCGTGCGACCTCGTCGGGTTCGCGGAGACACACGAGAAGCCTGTCTACCTGAGCATGATGCCTGATCCAGCCCGGCAGCGTGACACAGAAGCGGCAATCCTTGACGATCTTGCCGCGATAGTCCTCTGCTGTGCGCGCAATCTGTGCTGCTTGCTTGCGCGCGCGCCAAAGAATGGTCTTGGTGGAAGGTGGAGCGAGGTACGTGAGTTTGCCCCAGGCCCCGTTGACCAGCGGGATGTTGACGGCGTGTATGTCAAGCTGTTCGAAGTAGCCCGCCGGATTCCATCGATCACCGGGGTAGAAGGTCTCCGGGTTGCCTAGGTCAGCTCCGGCCAAGTGACAGAGACGGGCGACAAGAGACGTTCCGGATCGATGCATGCCCGTTATGATATTCATGGCACCGCGTCACGTCCCCGCTGGACAAGTAATATCCACTATAGCGCGACAGTATAACCCTGCTCACAGGGGGGAAATGTGATGTCGATTTCACGGAACTTGTGACATACGTTGCCTTGGGCAGGTTGAGCCGAGCTGTGGTAGCTGGCATCGGCTCCTGCACTCGGGTCGTCCGGATGTGCGACTCTACATGGACCGTTGTCTTCGCAGCGGTTGGTGCGGCCGCGTCGTTCGATTACGCGACGTCCCCGGATGCCCTTTTCATTGGAGAGGGCTGCACGTGTTCCTCCGCGGTCGCAGGCGGCTGGCCAGACGCCTGCCGCGGTTCGTGCGCTTTCTTATACCGTTTCCTTCCGATGTCGATCGACAGCTCATGGGCAAATCGGGACGGATCGCGGGTTGGCACTGGGCCGGACTGCAACACCTGGACGGTGGTGGCCGACGGCAACACGTCAATCCGCCCGTCGGGACCGCTGATCCCCAGGGTCACCGGATAAATGCGGTTGGCGTTGAGGGGAAGTCCGCTGAACATGCAGCGCAGCGTTCCGTCAGCCATGACTTCCGGCACGTCACACTCGGCCACCGCCAGCGGAAATCCCATGACGGGATCCTCCAGCTCGATCGAGAAGCGTACCGGATCCTGAACCGGTTCACGACACGTGAATGTTGACTCGATGATCACTTGCTCGCCGCGGTCACGCACCGCTTCCGTGCCGGATTTCAGCCCATAGGTTCGCGTCTGACCGTCAAATCGTATTTCACCGCTGCCCGCTCTCAGCCTGGTCGATCGCGTGGCGAAGCGTGCACTCTGTCTTTCCGTTTCCTGGAGAAACGCGTCGGCGACTTCGTCGACGGGTCCCTCGGCCGCGACGCGTCCCTTGTCAATCCAGATGGCGCGGTCGCAAAGCAGCTCGATGTAATTGGGTCGATTGTGTACGAGCACCAGCGCCGTGTCCAAGCTGGAGTGGCGCAGGTGATCGATGCAGCGTTGCCTGAACACCATGTCACCGACCGCAAAGATCTCGTCGAGCAGCAAGAGATCCGGGTCGAGGGCCGTGGCCACGGCAAAGCCCAGCCGGACGCGCATCCCCGAGGAATAGACTGCGACGGGACTGTCGAGGAAGTCACCAACTTCGGCGAACTCCGTAATCGTGCTGAACTTCGCATCGAGCTCCTGCCGGCTCATTCCCAGCAGGCTGCCGTTTAGATAGATGTTCTCTCGCCCCGTCATGTGTGGGTGAAAACCGGCACCGACGGCGATCAGGGCACCCACGCGGCCCTTCACACGGATCTCCCCCACGTCCGGTGGCAGAATCCCCCCCAACAACCGTAGTAGCGTCGTCTTCCCGCAGCCGTTCAGCCCGATGATGCCAAGCCGTTCTCCCCGACGGATCTCGAAGTTGATGTCCTCCAGAGCCCAGAACTCATCTTTTCGGAGCCGCGTGCGGTCGATCTTCAGGCCCACGAAATTCGCCGCGAGGTCTTTGACGCCATACGCCATACTGCGGCGCAGCCGCCGGCAGAACTTCTTCGAGACGCGGCTGACCGAGGCGACGACCTCGGGTGAGCCGTCACGCGCATTCGGAACGAGCGGGAAGACGGCGGGCGCGTTCAAATCATCCTCTCGATGATGCGATCCTCAGCGACAAAGAATAGGCGCCATGCCATCAAGAAGAACAGCAGCGCGCCCGCAGCGCACAGAAAGTATCGGTGCGCGTCATAGAGCCTTCCAAAGAGGACGATGTCGCGCGCCGAGCACACCAAATAGGTGAGCGGATTGACCGCGATGAGGGACTGGAGCAGCGAGTTGACATCGGCACTGACATAGATGATCGGCGTCGCCCACATGGCGAGGCCGAGCAGCACGCTCGCCAGCTTGGTAATGTCGACGGCAACCACGGCGATCATCGAGGTGATCAGTCCGAGGCCGGCGGCAAAGAAGAACAACGGCAGCGCTACCAGTGGCAGGTACAGAGCCCGCAGGCCCGGCACCACGCCGAAGATGGCCATGGCCGCAAGCGCGAGCACGAGGGATATGGAGAAGTTCGCGAGTTGTTCCGCCACGCGCTCGACCAGCAGAACCTCACGCGGGTAATTGATTTGGAGCACGAGAGACTCGCCGGCCGTCAGGGTCGCACTCGCAGCGTGGTAGAGGTTCACAAACAGTCCCCACATGGTCGTACCAATCAGGACATAGACCGGATAGGGAATATCCAGCTGGCCGGTATTCAGCACCCCGGAGCGCTGCAACAAGATCCACGTAATGATCCCGAAAAACGGTGCGGCAATAATCCAGGCGACACCGAGGAAGGATTTGCGGTATGTGGCGAAGAAATCGCGCTTAAAGAGTTCCCAGATCAGTTCACGGGATTCCGCGAGATTGCGTGCCATGACGCCCCAGCTGCGAAAGATGCCCAGTTCGCTTCGCTGGTTTGATCGGTAGACCCGAGTTCGCTCGGCGGTGCTGGACATATCAGAGTCTCCCAAGCCATGCGTGAGGCTGGACGTCGGGAGCGGAAGGTACGCGTGGGCTCCCTGCAGCGTATGTGAGTGCGGTCACGAACCGGGGGTCGCGCGCGCCGCGTCACGTTACTCGGAGGTTCTGTATGCGCGGTCGTACGCTCGGTTGGTCATGCAGGCGCACAGGCGGCGGCGGTGCGGCGTCCGAGATTTAGGACGTCAGCTGATCCACTTCAGTAATGAGGCGGTCCGCCCAGTCGTGCAACGCCCCGAAAAACTGTGTTCCCGGCTCGTCGAGTTCCGCAATCTCGTACACGACCGACTCACCTTCTTCGAGACGCCGCCCCATGGTCTTGAGCCAGCCGGCAAAGTGCTCGGGGTCCACCGCGTCGGACTGGACCAGCCGAACCAGCCACTCGCTCACGTACACATAGGAATAGTGCGCGGAGATACATGCCCCAAGTGGACGCAGCTTGTCTTTTCGGACTGGACTCTCATAGACGAAGTCACCAGTGCCCGTGTCGATCTCCTCGCGGGTGGGTTGCGGGTTGGTGATGAGGCGCTCCCAGTGCTCGAGGCTGATCCCCAGTGCCTTGAGCTTGTTATGGGCGAACTCATGGACCACGCCTTCAATCATGCCCACCCCACCGTTGATCGTGGTCATGATCTCGAAGGACACCCGATCTCCGACTGGTCCGCAGGTACATCCGCTCTGTAGGGGTGCGACCGCTGTGTTCGGAGCGAGCACCGGGACAACGGTTTGCAGCAGCTCCTGACATTGGCGGTACATAGCGGGCCAAAACTCCCGGAGCAGCGCTTCGGCCGCGACGATATTGGGATGGTGCTCTACTCCATCGCCATCGTCGGAAGTCGGGCGAAGGGTCACGGTGCCCTCCAGCCAGGTTGCCGCGTCGTGGGTGGGATACTGCTTTTCCCATCCGTACCGTTCTTTTGCCAGAACCTTGATCGACTGGGTGTCGTATCCGTCGTCCTGCGTCTCCGCCAGACGGCCCCAATCAATCCCCTGATTGGAGACGTGTTGGCCGTCCACCGGGAGGGGTCGGCTCTCTGAATTTTGCATTATCGCCTCGTTCACGTGAATTGAGGTCCATCCCGTCACTCCGGACCTCGTGCCGACGCGCACCACTGTTCATCCGGTCGCGTACCCAGCCACCAAGATCGCCACCTCAGTCCTCGTAGATCCGCTTTGCGCCGCACTGTTTTTGTGTGACTACACGCACAGACCAGGACTGATCGTCCCTGTAACATTTTGCAGTTCCGAGCACGGTTTAGGGAATGCACCGGTTGACGGCGGACACCTGTCTCCGTCGGAAGCTCGGGTCTCCAACACGCGCCGTACACATGTCCCTCCGACGAGGCGGAACCGAGCGCGGCGCCTGGCGCAAAGGATCAAGGATCACGCAATGAGTGTGGAACTCAGGCCGCTCGGGGTGAAGTGCAACATCCAGTGCCAGTACTGCTACCAGAATCCGCAGCGGGATGCCGGCAACGTCGCGCAATCATACGACATGGAAAAAATGAAGGCCGCGGTTGAAAAGGAGGGCGGGAGCTTCACCCTCTTTGGCGGCGAAGCCTTGATGGTGCCGGAAGACGATCTCGAGGAGCTGTGGTCTTGGGGGTATCAGAAATTCGGACAGAACGGCGTGCAAACCAACGGCACACTCATCAACGACAATCACGTGCGGATGTTCAAGAAGTACCGTGTGCACGTCGGCATCTCCGTTGACGGCCCCGGTGCGTTGAACGACGTACGCTGGGCCGGCAGCCTCCGCGCGACCCGGGAAGCCACCGCAAGAACACATGCAGCCATCGAACGGCTGTGCGGCGAAGGCATCCCGCCCAGCCTCATTGTGACCCTC
>JBFHWR010000175.1:0-8498 GCA_041599395.1 Gemmatimonadales bacterium
AATTTCGACGTGCGTGCACTCCGGCTGGCAATTGATTTCGCGGGAACAGACCACCTTTTGGCTGGCAGCGATTACCCGCATCAGATCGGCAGTCTTCGCGCGATGTTCGAAAGCATCGATGCGCTCGCAATCACCGAGCGCGAAAGTGCAGCAATCCTGGGGGACAATACCGCGCGTTTGTTGGGACTGTAGGTACTTCGCTCAACGTTTCATCAGCCGCTTCAAGAGCTGAATCTGTCCGGCATGATACAGATCGTGCGCGGCGATGCCGTGGACATGCTCGACATAGGCCCATTTTGATTCAGGCGCACGGCCGCCGAGTTTCTTCGGTGGGAACGTCCGAATGGCGTCCCGCAGGAGATCGTGTTGGTCCTTGAGCAAAGCCACATCACGCCGGAGCGCGGCCGGCGTGGCGCCGCCGGATGCGGCGGGATCGGGCCAGTTGCTGGGCGTTCGCGGGAAACTCAATGATTTGTCGCCGGTCAGGCGCCGGCGCACGATGTATTTCCAGTATGCCGTATGAAGGACCAGCTCCCAGATGTTGTGGCGCTCGGGGTCGGGACGCCAGAGCGCCGCTTCCGTGGTGAGACCGCGTAGTGACCCGCGGAGCGTGGTGCCGTGCCAAGACTTCTTGTCATAGGCTTGGTCTGTGATTTGGAGTAGCAACGCGATGCGTGGGTCCATGTGAGGGCAGGTGTTAGGTATTAGGGGTTAGGTGTGTAGCGGCTAGGAGTCAGGAGCTAGGAGTTAGGGGGCTACCGTGTACCGTGCACTGCGTACTGTGTACCGTGCACTGTGCACCCTGCACCTTGCACTGAACACCGTGCCGTGAAGGCAACAAGGTAACACAACTTGCCCCGCCGCTATTGGCGCTCCGCCACCCCGTTCATTCGCGCGACAACCACCGTCACGTTGTCGGAGCCGCCGGCTTGGAGCGCGGCCTCGACGAGCTGCTCGCAGCTCTTCTGCGCAGTCGCCGTCGGCCGGAGGACGGCCAGGATTTGGTCTTCCGACACATGCTTCGTGAGTCCATCGGTGCACAACAGCAGAGTGTCTCCGGCCTCGAGATCGATGAGCCCGATCCTGGGCGATATCTGCGCTCCGATGGCGCTCGTCAGAATGTGGTCAAGTCCCCGTCGCTGGACCTCCTCTTCGGATAATAATCCCTGATCGAGCGCGACTTCACCCATGGTCTGGTCGCGTGTCAACTGCCGCAGGACGCTGTCACGAAGGTAGTAGCAGCGGCTGTCTCCAACATGGATCATGTACGCGCGGGGCCAGATCAACCACACAAGCGTGAGAGTAGTTGCAGGGCCTCCCTCGGAGCCGTAATCCGCAATGAGACTCTCGTGGCAGCGCTCGACCGACCGTTCGAGCTGCTCCAGGAATTCGTGCTCCTGATCGACATCGGCGTTGTAATAGCACCCGGCCGTATGCGTAATGAAACGGGTCACGGCAGCCACCGCCGTGCTACTCGCTTGTTCTCCGCCGGGTACGCCGCCGACGCCGTCCGCGACAAGAAAGAGCTCAGCCTCCGACCGCTTGAGGCCGGCGAAGACACCCAGATCTGCGACGCTGGTGTGGCGGACGTCCATGGTCTTGCGGAGTGACGCGATCAGAAACTGATCCTCATTGTGCTTCCGCACCTTTCCAACGTGGGTCAGTCCATATACGTCGAGATCCACCGCATCCACCTGCGTCGTCATTTCGGGTTGTTCCTCACGCATGGGATTACTTGTCATTGGGCATTCCTCCAGCTCAACTCGGGTTCCCTCCGGTTCATCTGAACAGCCGTGCTTTTCATCCGTCGCTGTTCCACGGTTCCCAACTCTAATTGCTAGCTCCTCGGAGCGGCGAACACCAGAACCACGAATAGGTGTCGACCGTGCAATGGAGATTTGATGGGGCCGTTCAGCGTATCGACGGATACATGCGCCTTCGATAGCTTTGGACCTGAAGCCGCATAGGCCCTCCAAACCGGGACGGAACATGAAACGCATGATGGTGGCTGGTGCTCTGGTCGTCGTCAGCTTCCCGCTGCTGGGATACGTGTGGGGACAGAACGGGCATCGTGTGGTGGGTGAGATCGCTGATCGCCACCTGACATTACAGGCCAGGCAACGGATTACCGAGCTCCTCGACGGACAGTCCCTGGCGCAGGTCGGCACGTGGGCCGACGAGATTCGTTCGGACACGTCGTGGGGCTGCGCGGCGCCGTTTCATTACGTGACGCTCCCGCCCGGCGCCGCCTACCCGGAAAACCTCGCCCCGGGAGGAGATGCGATCAGAGCCGTGGCGTTCTTTGAAGGTGTCTTGACCGACCCACACTCGGCCCGGGCGGACCGGCAGCGTGCGCTCAAGTTCCTCGTGCACTTCGTCGGCGATATGCACCAGCCACTCCACATCGGGCGGGGCTGCGACCGTGGTGGCAACGACGTGCGCGTCTCCTGGTTCGGAGAATCCACCAACCTGCATGCCGTCTGGGATACGAAGCTCATTGAGTCCGAAGACCTCAGCTTCACGGAACTGGTACGGTTTCTCGGCAATCCCACAGCCGAACAGGTGGGCACGTATCAACATGCAACGCCGTTGGACTGGGCGCACGATGCGCAGCGGTACCTGGATGGCGTCTACACCTGTTACACGGGATTCCGGGGAGGCGACCGGTGTCCCTGTTTTTGCGGACAGTGCTCGGGCGGCCGCTCGACGTTCGGAGGATGCACGGCTACCCAATGCTCGCTCCAGATTCCGGACGAGGTGCGGCTCAACTTCCAGTACGCGTACCGCAACAAACCCATCGTGTGGGAACAACTCCGCAAAGGTGGAGTCCGTCTGGCCGGGATGTTGAACTGGATTTTTGCCGACAACTCCGAGCCACCCGCCAACTATCGGGAATTCAAACGGAAGCTCGAAGCAGTGGACGGCTGGGCAGCACCGTTCGAAGCCTGTACGGCGAATCGCTGACGCTGGACGCCACCACCCTACACCGCCCAACTCCGGACGCGGGACGCTAGACCCAGGGCGCCGCCGAAGGCCGCCCTCTACACTCTGCACTGCAAACAGTGCACCGTGTACTGTGCACTGTGCACCGACTCCCTTCTCCCTACTCCCTTAGAAGAAGAAGAAACCCCCACCGCCGCCCTCGAATCTCGGGTTCACCACATTATTGAAGATGGATCCAAAGGTGTACCGCAAGCTGATGTTGGTAAAGTAACGATAGTCCGTTCCCAGCTGGCGCCGGCGTAACAGGACTTCCTCATCCGTCGCGCCACCCTTCTCCAGATAGATCTGATCCTTCGTGCGCTCGATGCTTCCAAACAAGTTGAGCTCTAACCCTCGGAACAATCGGACGTTCACGCTTCCGAAAAACTCGACGCTGTGCTTGCCCAGATCATGCAAAAACTGAAATGCTTCAACTGACGTATTGATCGATCCCCACGGCTGTCGCACCGAGAGCGAAACCTCGAATTCGTGGATCGGATGCACCTCGGAGGTGCGATCGAAGATCGTTTCCTCCTCATACTTGAATCCTTGGATGCCTGCCGAGTACATGAACGTGAGCTGCCGTCGGGTAGACTCCGAGTAGGGATACACATTGTATTCCACGGCGGGCGTCACTCTGATGTTCAAGTCTTGATTGAAGAACGTTGAGGCGCTCACGCGGCCGGTGCCGCCAGCCGACCAGTGTTCGCCCATACTCCACACCGCCAGACCACTCCAGGATAGGCTGCTTGACGTACTCTCGAACTCAGTCCCGTCACTCAGCTCGAACTTGTCGTTGTTGTACGACCCGTTGGCACTCAGTGTGATCTTGAAATCCTCCGTGGTCCGATTGGCGCTCAGCGACCCGTTGATCCGATACGACCGCTGCCGTTCCTCGCCGTTCAGCCCGCCTCCAAGCCGCGTCCGGAAGACCCAGAAATTCCATGCGTCGTCACCTGGCGCGGCGGCAACCGAACGCTCTTGCTGCGGTGCCGCATGCACAACGTCAATGTTCTCCGCGATCGCCAGGCGCGCCACGTATCGCACGAGTCCGAGTTTCAAGACGCGGGTGATGTCGGTGCGCCGCTCATCCTCGGTGTCGGTGGGGCCTTCCACGTGCAAAAGCGTATCCCGTACGCCCGCGAAATTCTCGAGACCGATGAACGCAAACGTGTATTCGGTGCCCCCGCCGCCCGTTTGTTGCGTGGTAACCAGCACATGAACCTGCGCGTCCTGTCGGTCCCGCACCCAGTTGACATACGTGATCTCTCGGCGGAGGTGGTCGAAATCGCAGAAGAACTGGCAATCGAGGAAGACGCGAAGGGCTTCCTGGTCAGCGGCCTGCGCCCAGCTTGCCCTTGGAAACATCAAGACAAGCCCCAATAGCGCACACCGCGCCACCCATTTGGTCATACAGCCCCTCCCGCTGGATGTTGGGCGTCGGACCTGCAAGATGGTCCCCCATGCTCACGCGCACCAGGTGCCTTCTTCACCTCGGCTTCATCAAACCATAACAGAGTTGATCGTACGGTTCGGCAGCCTGTCAATTCACGCGCGCCACGGAGGCGGACGCTGGACGCGGGACGCAGGACGATGTGCCCCAGTGATCTTCGTGGGACGGAGCATGAACACTACACAGTTGAACGAAATGAAACGGGTTGCAGCGGTATTTCTTCTAGCGTCAGCGGCGCTGGCTCATGCAGCATGCTATCGCGCGTCGGCGGTGGGAAGCCACATGTGGCAGCATTTCGACCGCGGCGACGATGTGCAGGAACTGGTCCGGCTCGGCGAACTCGAACGCGCCCGAGGATCGGCACGCTGGCTGGCGCAGCATTCGGAGCCCGAGGGGCTGCCGGCAGGGTCGGCGCCGTACAGCAACGCGCTGCGCTCGAGCGCCCAGCGGGTTGCCGATGCGGAAACCGTGGCCGACGCCGCCGTGGCAACCGGCCAGCTTGGGGGGGGCTGTGGGACGTGCCACCGCGCCTATGGAGTGGGGCCGCGGTTTGACAGAGTTGGGACCGCACCTGAAATCTCCTCGGTCGCCGCGGAGCAGATGGCGCGCCACGGCTGGGCCGCGGACCGGATGTGGGAAGGGCTGGTTGGTCCGTCAGACGAGCGCTGGCAGGCCGGCGCCGCGGTCCTGTCGCGGGCGCCGTTGTACCAGCGCTTCCTGGTCGGCCGCTGGGACGCGTACGATAACGTGCAGCGGCTGGCGGAACACGTCGAGCAGCTCGGGCGACGGGCTCAGAAAGCGCACGACCCGGCGGAACGCGCCGAGATTTACGGAGAGTTTTTGGGAACGTGCTCGTCGTGTCACACGCTCATCAGGAATCCGCGCTAGCCGATTGACGAGCCAGCGCCGACGGCGGTTGCCAATCCACGGCCGGCTAATCGACGAAAGGCGACTTCTGCGACCCGCTGCTTCGTTGCGGCCCAACAGAGTCGAGCAGTTTTTGCAGCTCCTCGTTGCTCATTTCGAAGGGATCCTTCTGGTAACCGGGGGCACGCACTCTTCGGCTCGTTGAACCACTGGACAACGGCTCGAGCCTCCACTCGTACTCGGAGTCGTCACGAACTTCCCACGAGTTCCCCTCACGATCCGTGAATCGTCGATAGCCCATGTTGCCTTCCCTCTTCGTTTTAGCCGCACGCACGAGTGCAACTGATTCTCTTACCGCTCGTCGGTCAACTGTTCATGAATCGTCTGCAGTTTCTCCAGCTTGAGTCGTCGGGTCCCAAACGGGAGCTGGACGCCCACCTCCTCACCCACTCTGACACCAAGGAGCGCGCGCCCCAGTGGGGAGGAGACCGAAATGTGACCTGCATCCAGATCCATCAAATCGGCAATGACGAGCTCGAAGACTTCACGATCGTTGGTGTCGAGATCGAGCACGGTGACGATCGAACCCAACCCCACCTCATCCCGAGGCACCTTGTTCAAGTCGAGCGACGAAAGCTTCGCGAGTCGATCGCGTAGTTGATTCAGACGCGCGCCGATGAACCGTTGCCGTTCGAGGGCCGCCTGATAATCCGCGTTTTCGCGCAAGTCGCCGAGCTCGATGGCCTTCTTCAGCGTCTCGGGAAGGACCACGTGCAGCTCGTGATTCAAATCCTGCACTTCCTGCGAAAGTTTCGCACGAATTTCTTCAATCATTCGCTGATCGTCGCTTCATTGCGTGAGCGCACCTTTCCGTGTGTTCGAACTGGCGTATGACGGTGACCACGGCCGCTGGCTGTTCTTCCTGAATGAAGTACCCAGATTGCGCAACCGTGTCCATTGTAAACGCCGGTAACCGCTCACGAAGCAGTGACACCTCGGCCGGCGACGGCCCCGAATCGTGCGGTGTATCGCCCACCAAGAGGACAACCGGACAACTGATAGCGCTCAAGTGATCTCGCAGCAGTTCGGGTTCTTCGGATCGCGACATACTTCGATACGCGCGAACGGTCGCTCGGTAATCTTGGTCCAACCCACGCGTGTATGCAAACACGACGCCTTTCTCAACCCACGAGTCATCAAACGACACCGCCTTCATCTCGCGATAGAGCATGCGTTGGATCATCCCACGGCCGTCCAGCAACCCTGCGACCGGTGCGAAACGCATCCAACGCCGAAATCCGTCCGTTGTCGCTGTCTCCCCGGGCCCGCCCTCGAGTGAGACGACCCCCCGCGCAAGGTCGGGGCGCCGGTACGCCACGCGCATCGCAATGGACGCCCCGAGCGAATGTCCGACCAGCACGGCCTCCCGAACCGCCAACGAGTCCATGACCGCCGCGACGCGGTCCGCCTGCGAGGTCAGGGAATAATCCGCGTGCTCGGGACGCGACGACGATCCCATGCCCAAGGGTTCGATCCCGATCGACTGAAATCCGTTACCGCGGAGTTCGGCCATCACGTGGCGATAGCCGTATGCAGAGCCGAACAGGCCGGGGAGCATCACGACGGGCACACCTTCACCGACAACCGTGACCGCCACTGATTCCGCCGGTGCGACGGCAACGGCCTGCGGGTCTGCGATATGCTGCAGCGTCGCGGCGAGCAGGAAGAGGAACATCGGCCTGTTCGGCTACGGAACGAGCTGCTGCCGCAGCGGTCGCAGGACGAAGAGCCCCTCATTCATGCTGGACACGATCACCGTTCCGCTCGCGAAAAAGGGGTACGCTGTCCAGGCACCGTTGAACCCCGGGGGGTTGCCGCCGTCGTACGGCGTGGTGTCGAAGAAGCCAACCTGCACCGGACGCTCGGGATCACTGATATCCACCACGCTGAGGCCGGCCTGGTAGTTGGCCTGGTACATGCGATCACCTTTGATGAACAGATTGTGGTCGGTGGCGCCTGTCGAACCCAAGAACTCTCCAACCAACACCGGATCGTCGAGCACCGACACATCCCAAACCAACGTGCGAGTGCGGCTCGCCAACCCGACGAGTTCGTCCAGTTCATCGTCCAGGTAGAAATAACGCTGATCGTCGGTCAGCCACCCTTGGTGCGCGTAGGCGATTCCAGGGTACGTGGCAGCAGCAAGCGGTACGGGGTTTGCCTTGTCTGTCACGTCCACGATGCGAAGCGCCGTTTCGTTTGACGCGAAGCAGATCTGGCGCCCGCTGTATTCCGTATCGGGACCTCGATACACGACGCACTGGGCATCGTGCGTGCGGCCGGGCCAGATCAAGCCTTCCGTATCCGTGTAGCAACCGGCAAACACCGGCTCCAACGGATTACGAATGTCCACCATGTGCAAGCCGCCACCGCACGTTTCACCGCCCCCGCTCGCACCCACGGGGATCGCCAAACCACCGTCCGTGTCGATGACGAGATTATGCGCACTGGCGATGCCGTCGTACTTGGTATCGGGCTCAAAGGTGACCGGCGAGTTCCCGACGTCGCGCAGCCGGGTGAGGTCGAACACGATCAGACCGTGGGCACCGGCCCCGTCCCCCGTGAAGAAGAGATGGTTCTGATACACCTTGAGATCCCGCGCGCCGCTGCGGTTCGCTGGCACTTCGCCGATATACAGGGGCGACGCGGGATCGGTGATGTCAACGAAGGCGGCGCCGCCGGATCGCCCAACCAGAGCATACTCGCGACCGGTTTCGGGATCGGTCCACCCCCACACATCGCTCACCCCTTCGCCCGGGCGGCCTCCAATCGACTCCGTCGGCAGAAACGCGAGCAGGTCGACGTTGTCGCACATGAACCGCCCGGCACTCCCATCGGCACACTTCACCTCGCCGCCCCGCACCGCGGCCAGGTCTTCGCCCGAGCGGAGCCAGTCACCCTCAGACCAACTGCCTCGTGTCTCTGCAAACACCACGGCCCGACCCCGCCCGCCGTCCGCGCCCGGTACGCCCACGACGGCAACTCCGTCGCCAAGCGCAATCGACGACCCGAATCCGTTGCGCTCCTCAAGCCCGGAAACCGCGACGATCTCGCGTTGCCATTGGTTTCCCGACATTGCAAACCGGTAGACCAGCCCCCGCCCCTCCTTCGCTCCGGGCGCGCCCACCCAGACTTC
>JBFHWR010000176.1:0-8418 GCA_041599395.1 Gemmatimonadales bacterium
GAGGATGCGAGTTCCCGGGCGGTGAAGGCGCAGCTGCGCAAGCTCGTCGCCGACGAGCCGCCGGCCACGCCGCTCACAGATTCCGCCATCGTCGATGCCTTGCAGCAGCGGGGCATTCATATCGCACGTCGGACGGTGGCCAAGTATCGGGATCAGTTAGGTATCCTGCCGGCAAGAATGCGAAAACGCATATGACATTTGCGGGGGACTCGGAACGCGTCGAGGTGAGCGTCCTGGTTCCAGCCAAGGACGAGGCTGAGAACCTCGTGGAATTCGTGGAGCAGTGCCGGGAAGCGCTCGAAGCCGTGCCGTACACGTGCGAGGTCGTGGTCGTAAACGATGGAAGCCAGGACGGGACGGCAGAGCTGCTCGACCGCCTCGCTAGTCAGCACGGGTTTCTCCGTGTCGTCACCCACCGCGCCCAACGCGGGATTGCGGACGCGCTGAAGTCGGGCGGGGAAGCGGCGAGAGGGAAGATCTTCGTCTTCTACCCTGCCGATTTGCAGTTTGCGCCAAGGGAGATCCCGTCATTGGTGAAGCCAATCAGAGAAGGCACGGCAGACGTCGTGACGGGTACCAAGCAGGGATCATACGAAAAGGCGTTCGTGTCAGGAGTATACAACCGACTCTGTCGCCTGCTGTTTGGCATCCGGGTCACCGACCTCAACGCGGTGAAAGCGTATCGCCGGGAAGTCATGGATGTGGTCCCGGCGCGGCCCGACTGGCATCGCTTCATCGTGGTCATCGCGGCAGCTGATGGGTTTCGGCTTGCGGAACAACCGGTCACGTTGTATCCGCGGCATCGAGGTGAATCGAAGTTCGGTCTTGGGCGTATTCCGGTCGGCGTGCTGGACCTTCTCTCGGTGTGGTTTCAATTGAAGTTTGGCCGCAAGCCACTCTTGTTCTTTGGCCTGTCCGGCAGTTTCCTGTTCGCAGTCGGGTTCGTCGTGGGGATCGTCGCGATCGTGCTCCGCTTTGGGTTTGGGATCGGCTTGCGACCGCTGCTCGACCTCGTCCTGGTTCTGATCATCTCCGGCATTGCGTTGTTCGGATTCGGTTTCGTGGGCGAGATGCTCGCAGGACAACGAGAAGAAATCCGCGCCCTCAACCGGTCCGTGGATGCCTTGACCTCCGAACTCGCTCGTCGGAATCGCTAAGCTCCGTTGCACGTACTCTCCGTCGCGCATTCGTATCCGCGGTGGGATGGCGACGTCGCGGGCGCGTTCATCGAGAGATTGGTGCGGGCGCTGCGAGCGCGCGGCCACGGCATGACGGTCCTCGTGCCCGCCGATGCTGGAATCGGGGGGGTGGTGCAAGAGGAGGGGTACACCCTGATACGCGCGCGATACGCGCCGGCCCGCTGGGAAACCCTCGCCTACCGTGGGACCATGGCGCGGGCGACCCGCTCACCCACCGGTCTGGCGGGGTTTTTGTGCCTGGTCACGAGTATGGTCTGGCGGATTCTCGCCGAGTCCAAGCGCCGGCCTGTCGACCTCGTGCATGCGCATTGGTGGGTGCCGGCGGGGGTCGCGGCATGGCTGGCGCGTCGTTTGGGCGGCCCACCATTCATCGTGACGCTGCACGGCACCGACGTCGCTGTTCTCAGACAATCACGAATCGCGCGGTGGCTCGCGCACCGGGTCCTTGCGAATGCAGCCCGCGTCACCGCGGTCTCAAACTATCTGGCGGATCGGGCGGCCAAGGTGTCGCGGCTTGACCGGACGCGGTTCGCGGTGCAAACCATGCCGGTGGATGTGGCGCGGTTTGCCCGGCAAAGTGAAGGCGGCGGTGGCGTCGTTACCGTTGGTCGATTAGAGCGACAAAAACGCATCGATCTCTTGATCGATGCGGTGGCGCAGCTCCGCGCTGGTGAGAAAGCCGTGGCGCTGACGATCGTGGGCGACGGATCGGAACGGAAGAACCTCGAACAACGGGCTCTCGATGCGGGCATTGGAGACACAACGAGGTTTGTCGGATTCGTGGCGCCGGCGCGGATTCCTGAAGTACTCGGCGACGCGGACGTATTTGTGTTTCCGGCTGTGGAGGAGGGGTTGGGTCTCGCCGTGGTTGAGGCCTTGATGGCGGGCGTGCCTGTGATCGCGGCCGCCGACGGCGGTGGGGCGGTCGAACCGGTGCCAGCAAACGCAGCGGGCAGGCTCGTGGATCCGCGGGATCGTGACGCGCTTGCTCGATCGATCTCCGAGCTGCTTGGGAATCAGGAGAGCCTGTGTCTCGCGCGCGAGGCCGGCATGGCGCTCAAACGGGAGTTGGATCCAGACCGCGTCGCGGAGGTCTTTGAAGCACTTTACCAAGCCGCTGCCGAGCCGGACAGGTCGTGATTTCCAGGAGACAATGGTTGTGGATCGGCCAAGCCGGTCTGGCGGCAGTGCTCGTCTTGTTCGTTGGTCGATCAGTGGTGGCCAACTGGAGCGAGTTCCCGCGTGATATCACACTGAATCTCCGGTGGGGTCGAATCGCGATCGCATTCGGAACGGTCTGGGTGACCTACGGAATGTTGATCGCGGCGTGGCGACACGTGTTGCTCGGATGGGGACAAGTGCTTCCGTATCTCACCGCGGCTCGCATCTGGTGTCTCTCCAATCTGGGTCGGTACTTGCCGGGGAAGATCTGGAGCATTGCCGGCCTGGCGGTGCTGGCCCGCAACGCGGGTATCGAGGGGCCAGCCGCGGCGGCCGCGGCGGTGGCCATGCAGGCGCTGGCGGTGGGAACGGGAGCAGCGGTGGTAGCCGTTGGAGCCCCGGGTGCCGCGTCACCGCTTGGACTGGCGGTTGCAATCATCATCACGCTGCTGCTCGTCGTGCTGCTGGTCTGGAAGCGGGCGGTGCGACTCGTAGCCGCCGTCGTCAGCCCGGCGTTTACGTTGCAACCGTTGCCCCCGTGGGCCGTGCTGCTCGCGGCTGCTGCCACCTTTGCCAGCTGGGTGACGTACGGTGTGGCGTTTTGGCTGCTCGGCGAAGGCCTGGTGCCGCAGGGTATGCCCGGTTTAGGAACCACCGTCGGGATCTTTGCAGCCGGGTATGTCGTGGGACTCATAGCCCTGTTCGCCCCGGGCGGCGTGGGCGTTCGTGAACTGGTGCATGTCGCACTCCTTGGTCCGTTGATCGGAAATGGCGGCGCCCTCGCCGTGAGCATTGCCGCGCGTCTGCTGCTGACCGTCACGGAAACCGGCGCCGCCGCACTCGCGCTCACGCTGGCACGACCGGGACGGGCATCGTGAGTGCGCAAGACCCGGCTCCCCGCGCTCAGCCGTTTGAGCCGCGCTGGCCAACACTCTCCGCATTGGCGCTGCTGAGCCTGTGGGTCGCCATTCTTTCGCTGCCGATGCTGTCCGGGGACTTCGTCGCCGCCCCGTACAACGACCAATACGCAACCGGGTACGCGTTCCGAGAGTGGGCGGCCAACCAGTGGCGAGCGCTCGGGCACGTGCCGCTCTGGAACCCCGAGATTCTCGGTGGCTTGCCCTTTGTCGCCGGCATGCACGGAGACGTGTTTTACCCGACGGCGTTTCTGCGGTTGATTCTCCCAACGCATGTGGCCATGAACCTTGGCTTCGTGATTCACTACGTCTTGGCGGGCCTCTTCACGTACTGGTTCGTGCGTCTGCTGGGCGCGTCATGGGGCGCCTCGGTGGTCGGGGGAGTCGTCTATCAATTGTCCGGGGTGATCGGATCGTATGTCAGCCCCGGTCACGATGGCAAGCTGTTTGTCACGGCCATGCTGCCGCTCTCCTGTATTGCACTCACCCTTGCGATTCGAGACCGGAAGCTCGAGGGGTATGCCATCCTCGCGCTGTCGGTAGGTTTGGCGTTGCTCAGTCCGCACCCCCAGATGGCGCAGTACGCACTGTTGGCCGCAGGGCTCTACGCGATCTACCTGGTTGTCGAGCACACGCGTGGGGCGCCGCTCCTTTCACGGGTGACGCCGCTTGTGCTCGCGTTGGTAGCAGTTGGGGTGGGGGTCCTGGTTGCGGCAATTCAGTACTTCCCGTTCTACGGCTATATCCCCTACTCGCCCCGCGACGAAGCGGTGGTGGCGAGCTTCGCTTGGTCCGCCACATACGCTATCCCGTGGGAACACACACCGGAGTTCCTGCTCTCGAGGTTCGCCGGCGAGTCCTTCAACGGCACGTATTGGGCGACGAACGGCGTCAAGTTCCACTCCGAGTACCTCGGACTTTCCGCCGTTGCACTCGCCGTACTGGGGTTACTCGACCGGACAAAACGGCCGCTGGCCTTCTGGCTGGCCGGCATCGGCCTACTGTTTCTGCTTGTAGCACTCGGGGACGAGACGCCGTTCTTCCGATTGTGGTGGTCCGTCGTGCCGTTCGTGAAATCAACGCGCGCTCCGGGAATGGCCCTCTTCGTGACGGCCTTTGCCGTGGCGGTGCTGGCAGGCTTGGGGGCGCACCGGTTGCTTGCCGGCGACGAGAGCCGCATGACCCGAGCGTGGTTGCTTGTCGGTGCCGTTGTGGCCTTGATGGGTGCCTCGGGCATCGTTGGAATGGTGGCCGAGTCACTCGCCGGCAGCGTGCAAGCAGCGACGGGGCGGCCGTCGCTCGAGGCCGTGGCGGCCGGGCGCGAGGCAATTCGACTCGGTGCGCTCGTCAGCGGCTTGGGGCTGCTTGGGGTCGGGGTGGTTTCCTGGGCGGTTCAGCGCCAGCGTATCACGGCAGTGGCGGCGTCGCTCCTTTTATTCACAGTCGTCGGGGGCGACCTCTGGTCTAACGCGCGCGCGTTCTGGAACTATAGCAGGGCACAGGAGGAGGTGTTCGGTCCGGACCAGATCAAGGCGTATCTTGCCCGGCAGCCACGCCCGTTTCGGGTTTGGAATGTCGGGTTCTCACTCGGTGTGCGGCCTGCGTACCCTCAGTCTTCGCTCATGGCAGACGAGATCGCGCAGTGGTTTGGACATCACGGGAATGAACTCCATGCGTTTGATCTCGTCACGGGACGAGAGGGAATTGATCTGGTGTACACGCGCGAGGGACATCCCCGATTGCTCGAGCTGTTTGCCATCAACTCCTTGATCATTCCGGCCGAGGTGGTGCCGGAGAGTATTCCGGGGTTCACGCCCGTCCTCCAGGCTGTGCAGACGTCTACGGGTCGTATAGCGTCTCTCTTCGAGCGGCGGGACCCGATACCCTACGCGAGGCTCGTGCCCGCCGCCGCGAAGGTCGAACGAGACAGAGCGATCGCGACCGTGCTGGACCCGCGCCTGGACCTGAACCGCGTCGTGTTGGTCGATCCCGACGCTCGCATCGAGGTAGGATCTGTGGAGACCTTGCCCGAGCCCCTATCCGACGTCGTGGTCCGCGTGACGTCGTGGCGGCCCGGTTCCATGGCGGTGGAAATCGGCGGGGGTGGCGCGCCAGCTCCTGCTTACCTAGTGATGAGCGAGAACTACTATAAGGATTGGCGCGCACGGGCGGACGGCGCACCGGCGCCCGTCGTTTTAGGGAATGGCGCCCTGATTGCGGTACAAGTGCCGGCCGGGACCCAACGGGTTGAGCTCGAGTTCGAGAGCACCGAGTTTCGGGTCGGGAAGACGATGACCATCGTCTCGCTCCTGCTGATTGCGTGCGGTTTGGTCGTTCCCCCGGTCGTGCGGAGGCGGCAGGGTGCCTGAGCGGGGATTGGTGATCATTCCGACGTACAACGAAGCCGCCAATATCCAGGCTCTCATCCCTCGCGTTTTGGAGCAAAGTGAGAGCATCGATGTCCTGGTAGTGGACGACAACTCGCCGGATGGGACGGGCCACCTGGTCGAAGAACTCGCGAGATCCGATTCCCGAATCCACGTGATGCATCGAGCCGGCAAGGAAGGGCTGGGCTCCGCCTATGTGGCAGGATTCAAGTGGGCCTTGGAGCGAGACTATCAGCTCGTGTTCGAGATGGACGCGGACTTCTCCCACGACCCCAAGCACCTTCCGGAGTTCCTCGACGCTGCCAAAACCGCAGATCTGATCCTTGGATCGCGATACCTCGATGGCCGCGTCACGGTCGTGAACTGGCCGATGACCAGACTCATGTTGAGTTATGCTGCCAACCTGTACGCGCGGTGGATCACCGGTCACCGTTTGTATGACGCCACGGGGGGCTATAAGTGCTTTCGGCGCGAGGTGCTGGAGGGCATCGACCTCGACGCCGTGCGGTCCACCGGCTACGGGTTTCAGATCGAGATGAGCTTCCGGGCCTGGCGAAAGCACTTCAGAATCAGGGAGATTCCCATTGTCTTTGTCGATCGGACCGATGGCCAGAGTAAGATGTCGGGCGGGATAGTGTGGGAGGCCGTGTGGATGGTTTGGAGTCTTCGACTCAGGGCCCTTTTTCGCCGAATATGACGGACGTTACGTGCTTCAAGATGACCGGGTCGGGTAACGATTTCGTGTGTTTCGATGGGCGGATGGTTCCGGTTTCTCAGTTCGACCCCCCGCGGATCCGCCAGCTTTGCCGACGGGGGACTGGCATCGGCGCCGATGGCCTGTTTGTGCTCGAACCGGGCTCTGAGGCTGACCGGGTGCGGTTCCATTTCTTCAATAGCGACGGCGGTCGGGCTCCGATGTGTGGGAATGGGGCGCTGTGTGCCACGCGTTTGGCCGCTCGATTGGGCATGGCTCCAGCCGAGGGCATGGTACTGGTAGCAGACTCAGGAGACTACTCGGCGCTCTGTGTAGCCGGGACGGAGGATCGCTCTGTGATCGCGTTGCCAGACGTGAGTTCGATCGAAGAGCCGGCGATTCCGTGTGCCGAGAACGAACGCTCGATCCATTACATCCGCGTCGGCGTACCACATCTCGTTGTGGTGGTCTCGGACGCAGCCGCCGTGCCCATTCTGGAACGCGGGCGTCAGCTCCGGCACCACGAGGCCCTCCGGGACGGGGCGAACGTCAACTTCGTCTCACCGGCCGGACCTTCGTGGACCATGAGGACCTTCGAGCGAGGAGTCGAAGATGAGACACTCGCGTGTGGGACCGGCGCTGTCGCCTCCGCGGCCGTCCTCTCGCTGACCGGCCAAATCGACTTACCGTGGAACGTGGTCACCAGCTCCGGGTCGATCCTGATGGTGCGCGGCACTCCCGATCCAACGGCGGACGCCCTTCGTGCTCCACGGCTCGAAGGAGAAGGCCGCCTGGTGTTCACGGCTCAAATAGACTGGTAACCCTTCCGAACCGCCTGGCCCCACCGGCCTCTCCACACCCGACGACCGATCGCACACAGACGAACATACCGTAACGCTCTGTCTGCGTGATACTTACGGGGCAGCCCAGCCGCTCGGCAAAAAGTTCTCCACACAGTCACGGACGTGAACTTAACATAACGTATCTTATACGTAGTTTATCTGCGTCATGGAAAATGGGGTGACACGCACATGAGCTGCGAGCGAGCGTCAGGCTATGATTCGGAGCGGCCGGAAGGAGTCGTTGCCTGCAACTCGGAGAGCCGAACGCGCGCTTCGACCTCGGTGCCCGTTTCCGCGTAGTCGTCGACGACGCGCTGGTATGTCGATATGGCGGTCGCCGTATCCCCCGCAATCGTCATGACACGGGCGGCATCCAAGAGAAACTGGGCCTGCACACCGTCATACCAGGAGGATTCTGCAGCGGCGAGGTATTCCTGGGCCGCTTCGGCCCAAGCGCCCGTCTCTTCCAGGGCCACGGCGAGGAGGCCACGCGCGGGACCCAGGAACTGGTCCAACGGTTGGCCGGCGATAAACTGACGCAGGTCGGTGATGGCCAGGGGCGCTTGCCCCTCCATCAACCGAATCTGGCCAAGGAGGATGGCGGCTTCCCCGGCTGCGGTGGTGCCGCTGTAGGAGGTCATCAGTCGAGAGAGATCGCTGACGGCCAGGGCGTTGTTCCCTGCTATCACGGCGGCCCGCGCGTCCGCCAGGGCACTCTGCGCGAACGACTCACGCCGTTGCTTGGCGGAGAACCAGAACCAGGCCCCGCCGGCGACGACCGCCATGAATACGACGGCGGCCGTGAGCTGGGTGCGATGCGTTCGGGCCCAATTGACGATTCGTTCGGCTGGATCCTGCTCGGCGATGGGCGGGTGTGTCACGGTACCTCGAGATCGTTGCTGGTTGGTGGCGAGGCTCAGTGCCCCTGGGGTGACTCGAACACCCGGCCAACGGTTTAGGAAACCGCTGCTCTATCCAACTGAGCTACAGGGGCGGCGAGCCCAAAAAGCTAACCAGATCACTAGGTCTATCCAACCGGAAGGACTGGTTAGCCGCCATCGGTCCTGGGGTAGTTCAGCAGACTCCACACAGGGGCCGCCGGCAGCTGCTCCCTCCCGTTCAGGTCATCCAGCTCGATCAGAAAATCGAAGCCCACCAAGACGCCGCCGGCCTCATCCACGGCTTGAGCGGCAGCCTTCGCGGTGCCTCCGGTCGCCA
>JBFHWR010000177.1:0-8331 GCA_041599395.1 Gemmatimonadales bacterium
CAAGGAGGGCACGGTGACCCGGGCGGGCCGGTGGGGAGGCTATGGCATCATGGTCTCGATCAGGCATGCCAACGGGATCGAGACGCGCTATGCCCACCTACGGAGTCTTGCCCGGGGAATTCGCCGTGGGATCCAAGTGGAGGCGGACCGGGTGATTGGCTACGTTGGCTCGACCGGGCTCGCAAACGGGCCACACCTGCACTACGAGTTCCTGAAGAACGGCCGCCACCGAGACCCGCGCAAGGAACAGCGGGCTTCCGGCGATCCCGTACCGAAGGAGCGGCTTTCGGAGTTCGAGGCAATCAAATTGCGCTACGATCGCCTCCTGGCGTCACCGTCCATCGTCTTGGCGAGCGGCGGGATCGACTGATCGCTTCCTGAGATCACAACTCATGCAGATTTATCCCGCCATCGACATCAGGGGCGGTCGCGTCGTGCGTAGGGTCGAGGGCCGGCGTCCCGGCGCGACAGTGTACGGTGACGACCCGTACGCACAGGCGCTTGCGTTTCAGGAAGCCGGGGCGCGCTGGCTCCACGTTGTCGACATGGATCGCGCTTTTCAGACGGGTGGAGACAACACGGAGTGGATTCATCGTATTGCCGCGATCGACGACGTGAAGGTGCAAGTGGGCGGGAACGTCTCCACCGGCGATTGGGCGCAGCGTATGCTCGATGCCGGGGCCGATCGCGTCATTTTGGGGACCGCCACCGCGCTCGACCGGCGTAACTTTGACGACATGGTGTCGGAAATCGGTCCGGGACGATGCGGGCTCGCAGTGGATGTTCGCTCCGGTGCGCTCGCCCTACGCGGCACGAGCTTCCCGTCGCCGGCGACGGTGCACGACGTGGTGAACCGGGCGCTCGCCGCCGGGGTGCCGTTGATCGTCTTTCGGGATCTCGACCGGGACGGGTTGGTGGTCGGCGCCGACATCGCTGGCGCGGCGCGAGTCGCAGAGACAGGCGCCCGGGTGGTTGTGGCCGGCGGCGTGGCTGGTCTCGACGATGTCAGGGCTGCGCGGCGAGCGGGATTGGACGGTGTCATTGTGGGACGGGCATTGTATGAGGGACGGTTCACGTTGCACGAGGCCGAGCAGTGTTTGTCGTAATGTTGCCGCTCGCGGCGGTTGCCGTGCTTGCGGTGTTTGTGTACGTGGCGCGCGAGCAGATGGGGCTCGAAGGCATCGGGCTGGCCGCACTGCGCACGGCCGGACTGGGTGCGCTCATCGTACTCTTCCTCAACCCGGGTCGGGCCGTCCGGGTAGAGGGTGAACCGCCACTTGTTTTGTTGGACGCATCCCTCAGCATGGGTGCGGCCGGTGGGCCGTGGCCGCGAGCCCTCGACACTGCTCGCGTGCTTGCCGGCACAGCGGGACCCGTGCTGCGCTTCGGGTTCGGGACCGCGCGGTTCGATACGGCCGGTCCTCAGGACGGGAGATCGCGCCTCGCGAGTGCGATTCGTGTCGCGCGGGCGGCCGACCGGCCGGTGGTGGTTGTCACCGACGGCGAGATCGAAGACATCGAGTCGATTGCACCCACGTTGCTCGAGGGCGTGTCGTTCGTTGTTCTCCCCCGCGACACGCTACCGAACGCGTCGCTCGTCTCTGTCGACGGCAGCCCGCGCGTGGCGCGCGAAGATTCGATCCACATTGGTGTGGCGATTGGTCTCTGGGGCGTAGGTCAGGAACACGCGGCACGCCTCGAGGTGTTCGAAGCCGATCGCCGTCTGGCGAGCGTCGACGTGACGCTCCCGCCCGCGCCCAGCGTGGCGCGACGGCGGATCGCGCTTCCGCCCAGAACGCTGTCCACTGGTCTCCACGTACTCCGCGTCCGGGTCTCCACCGCGGACGACCAGGAGCAACGGGACGATGAGCGCCACCTCCTGCTCACCGTTTCCGAGCAGCCGCCGGTTGTCGTCATTGCGGATCCCGCCGATTGGGAGGGCAGGTTCCTGGCGTCGGAGTTGGGAGACATCGTGCACAACGCAGTACGAGCGTACGCGCGTGTTGGCGAGAACCGGTGGCTCGACATGAAAACCCTGCGGCCGTTGGAATCGTCGGCGGTCATGCGCGCGGCGCGGGGGGCAAGTTTGCTCGTGCTGCGGGCTCGGCGAGGGCCTACCCTCCTTCAGGGGAGCGGAGCCCAGCAAGCTGTGTGGCATTGGCCTGGGGGCGCCGACGACGCAAGCGAGTTTTTTGCCGGGGATTGGTATCTGACCCAGGCGACTACGGCGTCACCCCTGGCCGGGCGGGTCGCGTCCGTTCACTGGGATTCGTTGCCGCCGCTCTCGGGCTTGGTGCCGTTGGTCCCCGGCCCGCGCGAGTGGGTGGCACTCGGCGCGCGCCAGGGGCGGCGCGGGCCGGAACGTCCGGTACTGATTGGCAAGGACTCCGCGGGCATACGAACACTTACCACGACCGGCGCCGGTCTCTGGCGATGGGGATTTCGCGGCGGTGCACCTCGGGAAGCGTATCGCACCCTGCTCGCTGCTGGCAGCGACTGGCTGCTGGGATCCAACGCGCTCAGGCGGCAAATCCCACTCTCGTCCAGTCCGACCGTCGGTCGAGGAGAGCCGGTCGTCTTCCGTCGGTCGGGTGATGCGGTGCCGGATTCAATCGAGATCCGCCTCTCGCGCGAAGGCGCGGCGGACACGACGGTTGCGCTATGGTTTGCGAGCGACAGCCTGGCGCTCTACCACGGACCACCTGGGGTGTACCGCTGGGCGGCGGTCGGCAACCCGCGACTCAGCGGCGTCAGCGTGATTGAAGAGTACTCGGCGGAATATCAACCGCGTCGCGTTTGGATTCCGGAGGGCGACGGTGGCACGATCGTTCGGCTGGTGCAGCGCTACGCCCGCGAATACTGGTGGCTGTTCGTGTTCGCGGTCGTGGCGTTTGCGGGAGAATGGGCGTGGCGGTACCGACGCGGCTTGCCATGAGGGGGGGCCTCTGGCAAAAGATCAAACGCGTGGCGCTCACCGACGTCACGGTGTTGGTCAAAGGGATCGACCGCGACGTGGTGGACGAAGTGGAGCGCGTTTTGCTCGAAGCCGATTTTGGGCCAATCGCACTGGATATCGCCGATCAAATCGAGGACAAATGGCGGCGCGGTGAGCTGAAATCGGCCGATGCAGCCCGCGACTGGCTCAAGGCGCGTATCATCGAGTATCTGAATGGAACCGCCCCACACCCCGATCTCGACCTGGGTGATGGTTCCGGACCGGCGGTGATCATGATGCTCGGTGTCAACGGCGTGGGAAAGACCACGCAAATCGCGAAGCTGGCGCACCGCTTTCTCGAACAGGGAAAGAAAGTGCTGTTGGGAGCGGCAGACACGTTTCGCGCGGGCGCTGCCGAACAGCTCGAAGTCTGGGCGTCCCGATTAGGGGTGCCCTGCATAACGGGATCCAAGGGAGGCGATCCTGCTGCGGTGGCGTTTGACGCTGTGGAGTCGGCCACCGCGAAAGCCATCGACGTCGTGTTGATCGACACGGCGGGTCGGCTCCACACGCACGGCGATTTGATGGAGGAACTCAAGAAAATCTCTCGCGTCGTTGCGCGGAAACGGCCCGGTGCGCCGCACGAGAGCCTGTTGGTATTGGACGGGACGGTGGGCCAGAACGCGCTGCAACAAGGCCGCGCGTTTGCCGATGCGGTCCCCGTGTCCGGACTCGTCATCACCAAGCTCGATGGCACGGCCAAGGGAGGATCGGTCGTGCTGCTGCGGCAGGAACTCGGCATTCCGATCCGCTTTCTTGGCGTCGGCGAACAGCTCCCCGACCTCGAGCCGTTCGAGCCGGACCGGTTCGCCGAGCAATTACTGTCGGGCTGATGCCGTTCGACCTCGAGACCCCGGTACAATTTCTCAAGGGCGTTGGTCCCAAGCGCGCGGAGACGTTCGCCCGTATTGGTGTGCAGACCGTCGAGGACCTCCTCTACCACATTCCACATCGGTACCTCGACGCCACGTCCGTGACCCCTATTGCCAAAGTCGCGGTCGGTCGCGACGTGACCCTCGTCGGTCATGTCGTGTCCAAAGCCGTGCTCCCCACGCGCAAACGCCTCCGGATCTTTCGAGCGGTTCTGCGAGACAGCTCAGGAGTCGTCGAGTGTGCGTGGCCGGGGCAGGCGTTTCTCGATCGGGTCATCAAGCCGGGACAACTGCTGCTCGTCAGTGGGCCGGTCAAGTACTACCACGGCAGACAAGTCGTCCCCCGCGAGCAGGTCGTGCTGGCGGAATCCGGCGATGAGGACGAGTCGCGCGATATGAGCGGCGGACTCGTGTTGCCCGTGTATCCGGCGACACAGGGACTCAGCCACCGACAGGTCCGCCGGCTGGTCGCCGAACACTTGGACGGCATGCTCGCACATGTTGACGACACCCTTCCCGCAGCCGCTCGCCGAGCGGTCAAGGTGCCGGATCTGAAACAGGCGTTTCGGCTGCTGCACCGGCCGGCCGCGCCCGAAGATCCGGAGGTGGGTCGCCGGCGCCTGGCCATCGATGAACTGTTCGACCTGCAGCTCGTAGTCGCCCGTGCCCGGCACCTCGCCAAGGACCGGAAGAAGGGTCCGACCTTCGAGATCAAACGACAGCTTACGACCTCGATGAAGGAACATCTCCCGTTCGAGTTGACCGCCGACCAGCGGCGAGCGATCCGTGAGATCACCGCCGATATGACCAGCCCGGAGCGCATGCATCGATTGCTGATGGGCGACGTCGGAACGGGAAAGACCGTCGTGGCACTGTTTGCCATGCTGTTGGCGGTCGAGAACGAGTATCAAGCGGTGTTCATGGCGCCCACGGAACTGCTTGCGGAGCAGCACGCCGCCACGCTCACAGGACTCCTCGCCCCTCTGGGTGTGATGCCTGAGCTGTTGGTCGGCCGGCTGAGTGCAGGGGATAAACGACACATCCGGGAGCGCGTTGCCGGGGGGATGTCGCCGATCGTCGTCGGTACGCATGCGCTCATTCAGGGCGACACCGCGTTTCACAACCTCGGGCTGGTGGTCATCGACGAGCAGCACCGGTTTGGTGTGGAGCAGCGTGCCGCGCTGATCGAGAAGGGTGAGGCGCCCGATGTCCTTCTACTCTCAGCGACGCCGATCCCGAGGACGCTGGCGCTCACCCTCTATGGTGACCTCGACATCTCGACCCTCAAGACGAAGCCCCTGGGCGGATCCAACGTCCAGACGGAGCTTCGGTCAAGCAGCGACCGGCCTGCCATTTACACGTTCATCAAGGGGCAGTGTGCGAAGGGCCGCCAAGTCTACGTGGTGTACCCGGTCATCGAAGAGTCCGAAAAGGTCGACCTCAAAGCGGCGACGACAATGGCCGAGTCACTTCGCAAACAGCTTGCGTCGCTTTCGGTTGGGCTCTTACACGGCAAGATGAAGGCCGAGGAACGCGATGCGATCATGCGAGACTTCCGCGACGGAAGACTCGACGTGCTCGTCGCGACCACTGTCATCGAGGTAGGCATTGACGTCCCGAACGCCGCGGTGATACTGATCGAGCACCCGGAGCGCTTTGGACTCGCGCAGCTCCATCAGCTCAGGGGGCGGGTGGGACGGGGCGCGGAGGACGGGCACTGCATTTTGCTGACAGATGACTTCCCGTCGCGCGAGCGGCTGCTCCGGTTTGCCGATACGTCCGATGGCTTTCGGATTGCGGAACTCGATCTCCAGGGTCGTGGAATGGGTGAGCTGACCGGCGCCCGCCAGTCAGGCGGATTCAACCTGCGGTACGCCGACCTGTCACGCGATGCGGACTTGGTGGAGGCGTCCCGTCGTGCCGCATTCGATATCATCGCGGATGATCCTGCGCTCACCAAGGCGCTGCACCAGCCGCTCAGGAAGCGCATCGAGCGACGGTACGAGCGGGGCATCGAGCTGTTTCGGGTGGGCTGACGCCGCGGCCTGCTTACAGCGCGTCTTCCGCCTTCGCGGCAAACACGAAATCGCTTTCAGTGAGCCCGTCGATTTTGTGTGTCCAGATGGTGAGCCGGACCTTGCCCCACGACAGATAGATGTCTGGGTGATGTCCCTGTTCTTCGGCGATCGCGCCGACGCGGTTGGTATACGCCAAGGCCTGGGCAAAGTCCGGAAAGGCATACTCCTTGGCTAAATGATGCTCGTCTACCACTTCCCATCCGTTGCCGAGTTCGCGCAGGAGGTTGGCGATGTCCTTTCCCCGCAGTGGGGGAACGCCGCCCCGACACGGTACGCACTGTTTGCTTGCAAGACCTGCCATGAAAATTCCTTTCCTAAAAGGGAAGGCTGAGCCCGAGTTGATGAGGCGCCGAGTAGATCTCGAGCGAAGTGAACGGAATGTTCTTTGGTCTACCGTCGCGATACAGTAAGTCGATGAGAAACATCGTGCCGGCAGACACGATCGCGAGTTGCCCACCGATCAAGAACGATCGCGATCTGGCTTGCAGCCGCGCGGATTCCTGAAACAACGCCTCGGCCTCAGTGCTCGAGTACCGCTCGTCGCCTCCGCTCCCGACAATCTGACACAGCGTGGGATCGGGTTCACAAAAGCTCGTCAGCGCCTGCTGTGCATCCTGCGCGTCGCTATCGAACACCGCTGCTGCCGTAATGAGTCCCGCCGCGGCCGCGAGGGACGCCCACTTCCCGTAGCGCGACACCTCTACAAACCAGCGGCGCTCGTTCACTGCGTCCTGGGTTTGTCCCTCCACAGAACTCGAAAGCGCCAAACTCAACGCTGCAGCGAGACACACGCCGCGCACGGCGCAACGCGTGTGCAGGGGGGTCATCGCCATAGCTGCACGACACCGCGTCCGTCGGCAATGATCAGATCTCCGCGGTTCAAGACAGGGGGCTGCTCGAGTGGTCCGTCCATCTCCATGCGCACGCGTGGTCCTGGCATTGTAGGATCGAACATGAGAAGCTGGCCGGCAAGGGTGCCGACGAGAATTCCTTGGGCCGTGGGGGCGGGCGGCGCCCGTACTGCGGCGCCCAGGTTTACGTGCCGCGGAGCAACGGGTGGAGCCAGCGGGATGCTCCAGAGCGTGCCGCTTATCGTCACCGCGAACACCGTGTCACGCGCAATGGCTGGGCTTCCGAACACTGCCGATTGCGTTTCCACGCGCCAGTGTTCCGCAAGCGTTTCGGCATCGAGTGACGCAACGAATCCATCGGGCGAGCTGACCGCCATGCGCCGCCCGGACACGGCCGGTGGGTTCAGCACGGTTCCTCGGGTCGCGACCGACCGGGCAACGCGGCCATCTCGGGGATCCATCTGGTAGAGCGTGTCGTCCGTCGACACGATGAGCCGGCCTCGAACGACGCTCACGCCGCTGCGAATCCGTCCAGGCAACCGGCGCTGCCACGCCAGCTCACCAGTCTCGACGCGATGGGCTTTGAGCCAGCCGGCTTCCGAAGCGGCAAACACCAACGCATCCAGTTGCGCGAGCGCGCCAGAGACCGGCCCGACCTGTTCGGACCAGATTCGCCGGCCGCTTTGGAGTGAGAACGCATACAGCTTGCCTCTGGGGCCGCCGGTCGCCGCAAGCACGTGCGTCGCGGTCAGTAAGGGACCGGTTGCACCGTGCGCGTTCAGCCGTGCGCGCCATACGCGCTCGCCGGTGGCGCGCCACAACACGGACAGATTCCGATCGGTACCCTGTATGGCGAGCACGCTGTCACCGACGGCCATCGATCCCATCACAGCGGGACCGACCTTCGTCCGCCACACTTCCTGCGGCTGGTGCAAAAAGGACTCCTGCGCCGACGGGGCGCGCTCCGACACGCCCAGGTATTCGGTCCAGGGACGCGACTCGACGGCGGGCCCGCGCACAACTCGCGGTGCGCACGCCGTCGCGTTGACAGTCAGCAATGCCGCCGCTACGATTCCCGCCCTATGCCCGCCGTCATGGAAATCAAGCAACTGTCGCACTGCATTGGTGAAGTCGTGACCGTTCGTGGTTGGGTGACCACGACCAGGTCGAGTGGAAAAATCGCCTTTCTCGTGCTGAGGGACGGTACCGGTTACTTGCAATGTGTGCTCCTCAAAACAGAGGTCGATCCCCGGCTCTGGGATGTGTTTCGTGCGCTCACGCTCGAGACATCGGTTGCGCTGACCGGCGAAGTTCGGGAAGACGCGCGGTCCCCCGGGGGAGTTGAGCTTGGCGTTGCCAGCGTCGAGGTCATCGGTCCGAGCGCGGATTTTCCGATCTCAAAAAAAGAACATGGCACGGCGTTTCTCTTCGAACACCGCCACCTCTGGCTTCGTTCCTCCCGGCAAACGGCGATTCTCCGGATCCGCCACGAAGTGATCCAGGCGATCCGCGACTTTCTGTATCAGCGGGAGATC
>JBFHWR010000178.1:0-8318 GCA_041599395.1 Gemmatimonadales bacterium
CCTGGGGATCGCCGAAGGCCTGGGAGGCACCGCGCACGACGTCGACACCGTGACGGTGCCGGACAGCGGTGGTGGCATCGTGACGACGGCCGTTCTGGAGGTCACGCCGGACACCCTGCCGCAGGGCGGCGGCACAGTCACGCTCACGGCAAACGTCACAGGCGCAGACTCGGCGCTCATTCTACCGGACGGCATCGTCGTCCTGCTCGACCCGTCGGGGAGTGCCGTCGACTCCCAGTACACGGTTACGGTCGATCACACGACCACGTTCCTGCTCGTGGCCTACGGCGGCAGCCGCCCAGCCTTTGACGTCGCCACCGTGCAGGTCACTGGCACCATTCCGCCACGCCCGACGGCCACCCTTACCGCTGACAGCACCACGATTGTACGCGGCAGTACGGTCATGCTGACAGTCTCGAGCGAAAACGCCGACGAGGGACTGTTAGTGCCGCCCGGCGTCTCGATCCTCAACGGCACGATTGCACATACGCCCGAGCACACCACGACCTACCTGTTTGCGGTGGACGGTCCCGGCGGCAGCGCCCATGCCGCGGTCACGGTGGAGGTCAAGCAGCAGCCTGATCCGCCAACTGCCACGATCACCGCCGACCCGGACACGATCTTCAAGGGTCAACAGTCGACCCTCACCGTGACGAGCACCAAGGCCGACAGCGGTACAATCACCGCAAAACGGCCGGGGATGGCGGATCAACTCATAGCGAGAATCCTGCAGGGGCAGGTAATCGTCACACCGGATGGCACGACCAACTACGTGTTCATGGTGTGGGGGCCCGGCGGCACCGCCGCAGACTCGGCTACGGTTACCGTCGTGGACACCGTGAACATCGTTAGGGATTCCGTCACCTTGCGCGCCGCGGAGGGCTTCCTGGTGGGCAGCATTGTCGACGGTGACGACGGGCCGGGTGGGGGACGCAGAAAGAAGGTGTTGCTCGACTCGCTCGACGTAGCAGGTGTGCTCGGCCCGGTCGTGGCCGACTCGGCGGTCCAAGTCTTTGTCGAGATCGAGCGCACCGGTAACGCCCAGCGGGACGAGGCGTTCCTCCTCGGGACTCTCAGTCCGAGTGCTGCGGATACCCTCACCACCCCGGAATGGATCAGTGGCGCTCCGGACTGTCATATCGTTCCCGACGACCCGAGTCATGAGGAAGGCCAACCGGTGTTCGTCAATGTAGGAACCATACCGGCAACGGGGTCGCTTGGTTTCGTCGCCTGGCACGCCATTATCGATCCGTTTGACTGCTATACGCCGAACAATGAACAGAACGGCATCTGGGTGTCGCCCAACTCCGTTCAGTTTTCGGCGCTCAAGTTGATCTTCTGGCGAGAAGAGTAGCGGGCAAGGAAAAGCTCAACTTCCCTCGTTCAACCTCCAACACACCCAACGCCCACACCGGGTGTCGCTTATCTCAAAACGATGCCGGGTACGGGCCTCGTTTTCAGGTAGCTTGAAAACTGAACGTTGAGAAGTTGAACGCTGGACGTTCCTCTCCTGCTAGGGGGTGGGCCTAATCAGGCCCGCGTTCACCAAGGCTTTGGAATTCGCTCCCGGATTCAACGCCGACGCCCACACGGCTCGCTCCACTTCCATATCCAGATGGCTGAGCGAAAGCGCTATTTCATGAGAGTTGGTGAACGGTCCGTTGCTCATCAGCGAATGTCCGGCGCGTCCGATTCGCCCCGCGTCCACATGACACATCCCGAGGATGCCGTGTCCAATCGCGTCGTGCACAAACGCATTGGCTGTCTGCACCAATGGTAGCACGACGCGGCTCGAATGGAGCACGCCGGGTTTGCGAAACTCGTGCAGCGTGCAGCCGACGTTGCGGCGACATCCGAATGCAGTCGGGGTTGGATGTGCCGCCACCGTCACTTCGTCCCGCCCGGGAACCGGGTTGGGGTCACTGGTCAATTCGAAGACGGTCGAGAGTGCGCCACCGGTCACGGCGGGAACATCAGACAACCCGTCACGAATGGCTGCTCTCGCTTCGGAATCGACATTGGTGGATACCCGGACGGTAATCGACGTGCCCCGCGGGAAGCTGGTCCAGAGTCCGGGATACGAACAGCCGTAGTAGATGCCTTGTGCCACAAGCGGTCCGGTTCCGAGTACCGCAGCCTGAATCGCGTCTGAGCGCGACACGACCTCCACATTGGCGTTCTGGCTCCATTGATCGGAACTCGACAGCAGTATGCCGGAACCGGACCGATCGCCGGCTGCCGCCGTGACGGTCGCAACGCCGTATGCGAACACGGTTCCGACACCGCCGGCCGCGGTTACGCTCACCACCTCGGGGTGGGACGATGTCCAAACGAATTGCTCGGAGGGCACAGGTCCGCCGCTTCTATCCTCTCCAGCGGGTGTGAAAGGTATCGATGCACCCAGACCCGAGAGGGAGTACGACGCCGGTAAGACGTCCACCCATTTGATGGTCGAGTTGTCCGGTTGGGTTGCTGCGCCGGAACCGCACGCGGCGACTACAACGATCAGTCCCGCCACTGCCAGCCTGGAAAATCCACTGCGCACTGCCACCTGCCCCGCATGAGTCCAAACGTCGCTGCGTGGGCGAAGGTAGGACGCGTATCATCTGTTCACCGTGCGAAGTGTCACTAGGACGGTCGAGATGAAGTGCGTTGTGTGAGGCGGGTCACATGATGATGTGCGGGGGCGGCGCAACACTCACCACCAAACGGTTGCGGTTAACGCTTTCGTAGGGCCCCGACTAAAAACTCCGCGCGCGGTAGGTGGGACGTGATGTTGCTCAGCCCTGTGCGCGTACCGGGAACTCCCGCTCGTCGTAGTAGTCCAGCTTGTGAAGCGGCATGACGACGCTGGACAAGACGTTGAGCATGTGCGCGGCGATTCGCTTGTAGTAACGGGTCCCGAGCACCAGCGCTACCGCGGTACTCGCATCATACGAACTCCGCGCAATGTTCCGGATCAGCGCGTCGGCCCGCTGTGCGAGATCTTGGCCCGACCGAATCAATTCCACCGCCCGCTCGTCATCGGATTCCTCGAAGACGCGCGCGCCGGCCAACAGGATCTCTTCCACACCGGTCCGGATTTCCCGAAGCTCCGCGCTGGTTTCATCATCCGGCAGCGCGTTCGGGGAGAAATCCGGCACCTCTGCCAAGTTCTTTGCGTAGTCGCCAATACGCTCCACGTCTTTCACAAGACTCATGAGCGCTAAGCAGTAAGGCAAGTCCGGTGAGTTCCCTCGCACCGCGAGATGCCCAATCACCTGCTTCCGAATAACGCGCTCCAGCTTGTTGACCCTGATATCCTGTTTGTAAATCTGCGTGCGGTCGTCCGGTGCTGCGCTCTTTTCGAAATACAGGTTGCCTCCCATCACTGCCAGCTCGTAAACGAGCTTGAGCATCTCTGAAAAATTGTCGGCCATGGCCTTCAATGGATTGCCGGACCGAAAGATGCTGAGGAGTTCACGAAGCATTGATACCTCCCCTACGACAACAGTTGGTGTAGCACGGCTAAAAGCGCCGGCACGGCGTAAAACATCCCCACGACATAGAGCAGCGCCCACCTCTTGGACCGCACAGCCGTATTCGCGAGCCAGCTTGCCGCTGCCAGCGGGATATTACGGATCGATTGCACGGGGAATATGAGAACCGTCCCGCTCAAATTGAAGAACAGGTGTACGAGCGCTATGGTGAGACCCGCACGCGCGTTGACCCCCGTGGCCGCGAGTGCGGCAAGCAAGGCGGTGACGGTCGTGCCGATATTCGCGCCAATGGTAATAGGAAACGCCCGCGGAAGGGTCAATAGCCCGGCGCCGGCCAACGGAACCAGAAGAGAAGTCGTAATAGAACTGGATTGAACCATGATGGTCACGACAACACCCACGAACATGGCAACCAAGACGCGCTGATCCAGCGCCCGCGACACGATCGCCTCGACTCGCGTGTGCACGGCAGCGCGCATTACTCTCACCAGGAGCATCAGCGCGGCGAAAATCAGGAGAGCGCTGAACGCAATCAGAATGAGCGACTGGAGCTGCTCGGACGCCGTCGTGGCCGCGATGGCTCCTTTGATGGGTGCGAGCGCAGCCTTGAGAGCCCCCTTGATCGGGCTGTCGTATTCGACACCCCCCAATCCCGTTAACAAAGAAGAGAGGAATGCTGCCGTTTTTTGTAAGTAGCCGGTCAGCATCTCCAGGGGCAAGAGCACCGTCACCGACATATAGTTGAAGAAGTCGTGACACGTCGCGACCGCGAACGCGCGCCGGAACTCCTCGCGCCGCCCCATGTGTGCGAGGGCAACGATGGAATTCGTGACGGTCGTTCCGATGTTGGCGCCCATGATGATCGGAACGGCGTTCGTTATCGGCAGCGGGTTTTCCGGAGCCGCGACCAAACCGACGACCAGCGCCGTCGTCACCGACGAGCTCTGCACGAGGGTCGTTGTGAGGATTCCGGTAATCAGTCCGATGAAGGGATTCTGCGTTGCGGCGAAGAGGGGGTCGGTCAGGCCCCGGCCGAGCGCCTTGAACCCGTCACCCAGCCCGTTCACCCCAACGAGGAAAACAAAGAGCAGCACGAGGACCGCCATCAGGCGGACGAGCGGATGTTCCGCAAGCGTTTGCCCGTACCGAGAGGCCAGGGGGAGGGAAGGCGTGGTCATAAACGCGCGCTAGGCGGAATCGCGTCTATCTAAGATCACATCGGTGAGCGTCTGGAACACGGGCAAAACGAGCAGCGAAGTTTGGCTGCATCAGGGGACTTCGGCAAGGGTGACCAGGAGTTAGGAGTTAGAAGTTAGGAGTTAGGAGTTAGGAGTTAGGAGCTAGGGGGGTGTTTTAGGTGGTAGGTCGTAGGTGGTAGGTGATTGATCGGGAGTCGGGAGCCGGGAGCCGGTACTCGTTTAACCCACCCTCGCTCCTCGCTCCTAACTCCTAGCTCCTCGCCTAAATCCTCGACCTACCACCTAAAACCTGTATTTAGAACACCTTACGTCAATACTTGTTACATCGTGTTTTCGGTGTATATTCGGGTATCATGCCCGAAGAAATGCCGAAAGTAAGCTCGGGCCGGCTCGCCCCGACCGTTCTCGCTCAAACGGACACGCAGCCGGTGGAGACATCCCAGCCGCGGCTGCCCCGGTCCGTTCCGCCCCGACACCCGGAGAACCAAGGATATCCAAACGGCCACAGATGTCCGGAATGCCACGGCGTCGTGTACCCGGCATCGGGGTGTTTTCTCTGCCCGGCATGTGGTTGGGGGCGCTGCGGCTGAACGTCCCGGCGATTCGCATGGTTGAGCAACGAGAGTTCTTCCGAGCACCGGCCGTTTCATCCCCATCGGGGCTGCCCGTGCTCGATACGCGGCTGCGGGGGACGACATACATCCAGCACGACGTCAAATCGGTCGTCAATTCTCCCGAAAACACCGGCATGGGATTTTGGTCCGTCAATCCCTTCGTCGGCTGTGAGTTCGGATGCTCGTACTGCTACGCCCGGTACGCCCACCGGTACGTCGTCGAGCGGGCACGAGACAACGGTTTGGTACGCACGCCGGCACGCGCGGGTATCACCGAACCCGGATGGCAGGCTTTCGAAGAACAGATATTCGTGAAATCCAGAGCGGACGTCTTGTCCGCATTGGATCGGGACCTGCTGCGGGTGCTCCGCCGGCATAACACCGCCAACCCACAAACCGTCGTCATCGGCACGGCAACCGACCCCTACCAACCGGCCGAACGGCGGTTCCGCGTCACGCGGGCAGTGTTGGAACGGCTCGGCACCCTCCGTGGTCTCTCGATTGGGATCATCTCCAAGAGCACGCTCATTACACGCGATATCGATGTGTTGCAGCAGCTGGGAGCACGGAATCAGTTAACGATATACGTCTCGCTCATCAGCACGCAGCCGCAGCTCATCAGAATATTCGAGCCCCGTTCGCCTCTTCCCCACGCGCGGCTTCGATCACTCCGCAAGCTTCGTGATGCCGGCTTGAACGCCGGCGTCATTGTCGCACCGGTCCTGCCCGGCATAACGGATTCCGTCTTTCATATCGACGCGCTCATGCGCGCCGCCAAAAAGGCACGCGCCGCATTCGTGCAACCGTCTGTGCTCCGGCTCGACTCGGCGGTGCTCGAGCGGTTCGTGCCACTGGTCGAACAACACTTTCCTACGCTTGCGCCACGGTATCGAGCAGCATATACCGGCGGCCAGCATGCGCCGCAGCCGTACATCGATGCGGTCACCAGAAGATTCCGCCGTATCGCACACCGACGCGGGATCGCCGCAAGAAATCCACTGGGATCGGACGAGCCAGCGAAACAGGCGCAACGGCTGCATCCACAGACGCAGTTGACCCTTTTATGACCGGCATCCGGCACGACCACTGGGTCAGCGGCGACCGCAACCGCCATTTGGCGCGGTATCGGAGGCCGCACGGCGATGCCACGCTTTCCAGCGACGTCGCCGCGTGTGTCTGGATTCCATTGTTTGCCCTTCGGTGCGAAGAGCGGCGCCGGCCGGAGCTGGCAACCAAACCAACCGCGATTCTCTCCGCCGACAATACGCGCCGTCTCTGGCTCGTTTCGTCCCGCGCGCGACGGTTTGGCGTCAGGCCGGCCATGACCGTGAACCAGGCAGTCGGCCTCTGTCCGATGCTCACGCTCTGCGAACCGGACCCGGTGTACTACGATGAACAGTTTGCGTCGCTCGTTTCCACGCTCACCAGTATCAGCCCCGTCGTCGAGCCGACTGAATTGGGGCGTGTATTCGTGGGTGTGGACGGCCTCGAGCACCTGTACGGATCACCGGAACGGCAGACCGATGCGATCGTCAACGCCATAGGTGCAAAACGGCCGGGTTACGAAACCCTTCGCATTGGTTGGGCATCCGGCAAATTCATTGCCTGGGTCGCGGCCACCCGCGCAAAACCCGGCTGTCCCGTCATCGTGCCCGACCACGAGCGGCGAGCGTATTTGTCACCTCAACCCGTTGCGACGCTGCAGATCGATTCCGACACACACAGGCTGCTCCACCAACTCGGCCTCACACAGCTCGGCGACATTGCGCGCTTACCCGAGGCGGCCCTCGTATCGCAGTTCGGTAAAGAAGGCCGGCGAATCTGGCAGCTCGCTTCGGGTGCAACCTCAGATCCGGTTACCGGATATGTGGCGCCGAGTCCGATCGTCGCAACACTCGATTTCCCCAACCCGATTGCCGACCGCACCATGCTGTCACACTCCATCGACCGGCTGGTGGAACGGGCGCTGCGGCATCCGCGTCGCACGGGGTGGCGGATTCAGCAGGTCCGCGCCTCCGCAGACCTCGAACAGGGCGCATCGTGGATGGCGAGCGCAACATTGCAAGATCCATCGGCAGACGCCGGGCACATTGCTGCACCACTCAAAGTACGAATCGATCAGACACCGCCTACGGGAGCAGTTGAAAAGCTGACTATCGCGTTTACCGAGTTCGTGCGCGGTGGTGACTTGTTGCAACTGTTCGCCCGGGATGCGGCAAGCGCCGCCCGGGCCGGCCGGCAACGCGCCCTCCGCGCGGTCGTCAACGAGATCAAGGTCAGGTTCAACCGTTCCGGACTCTACCACATCGTCGAGGTGCACCCATGGTCACGCATTCCCGAGCGCCGTTACGCGCTCATCGACTACGACCCCTGAACCTGCCGCGTCCGGTTGACATTGCACTCGACGTACACGGACAACCTACGGCGGTGACAGAAGACGGTGATGCGCGAGCCGTGGTAGCCGTCAACGAGATCTGGCGTGTGAACGACGAGTGGTGGCGGGAGCCGATCGCCCGGCGGTACGCCGATCTAGTCTTGGAAGGCGGCGCACACGTCATCGTATACGAGGACCTGACGACAGGTCAGTGGTTTGCACAGAAGCCATAACAGCACATGACATGTATATCGAGCTTCATTGTCACTCCGCGTTCTCGTTTCTGGACGGTGCTTCGCTGCCGGAGCAACTCGTGCTCGAGGCGAAGGCACGCGGCTATCCGGCCTTGGCGCTCACCGATCACAACGGCGTCTACGGTTCCATGGCGTTTGCGCAGTCTGCGAAGCAGATGGGGATCCAGCCGATCACCGGAGCTGAGATCACGCTGCTGGACGGCTCACACGTCACGCTGCTCGCCGAGACGCAGCAGGGATATGCAAACCTGTGCCGGCTCATTACGGAAACTCATCTGGGACAGGACGACCGGCGCAATCCACGGCTAGCATTCTCATCGCTGGAGGCCCGTCACGAAGGCTTGATCGTGCTGTCCGGTTGCCGTGGCGGCATGGTCCCCCTGCTCCTGGAGCGCCGC
>JBFHWR010000179.1:0-8301 GCA_041599395.1 Gemmatimonadales bacterium
ATCGAGAGGTGTTCTGCTCCTGCCGCACCAGTTGCGGTCGCCCGAACGAGCGGTTGAAGGAGATCGACGGTGCGATTCCGAAGCGCCAGTGGGTGTCGTTGTCCGGGAACGTATTCACGGTGGAGACTTGGAGATCGAGCGCCAGCTCGATTCCGAAACGGTGGGTCCGGAGTCGTGGGCCAGCAAAGATGCCGAAGGCGCGTTGCTGGAATTCGTCTTCCCGCCTGACGACGTCCCAGGCGCCGCGCACGCCGAACGCCACACCGCCCGCGATGCGGCGCGGGGTTCCGTCAGGATGTCGGAGACGTTTGGGGAAGAAGGCGGCCCCGAGTGAGACGATGGACTCGGCGCGAGGCAGTTCCGGGTATTGATCTCTCGGCGGCCTCTTTTCCAGAAAGAGCGTGTTCCATCCGCCAGTCAAGGTGATGAACCAGCGGTCGTCGTGCCGCGCAAACAGGGAAGCGGCGGGGACGATGAAGTCCGCGCCGCCGCCGCCAAAGGTGAAGAGGCTGGCGAACCCGCCTCCCACGCCAAAGCGCCAGCGGGAGCCGGTAGATGGGAGGAAGAGCGTATCGCCATACACGCGGAGCGTATCGCCGTACACGAAGAGCGTATCGAGCGCAGTGCGCACGGTGAGCGTGTCGTGTACGGTCACCGAGTCGATGACGATGATCGAATCGACGAGCACGAGGGTATCGCGGCGCTCTTGGCTCTCGGCGGCCGTCGTCGAGCACGCGAGCAGTGTCGCGGCAGTGATGAGTCTCTTCATTGGCGGCATCCTCCAGATGCCTGGGACCGGTCGGCGCGTGCGGAAGCGGGTGGCGGGTTTCGGAGGCGGCCTCCCGCGGCACGGCCAGGTGGTAGGAGAGCAAGACCGATGCCCTATCAGGGTCAGAAGTAACTCGGCGGGACGGGGGTTGGCCATAACCAGAACGCGACAGGCGGCGATCCGGCCGGCAAACCGAGTTTCTGAGGTGTCGCTTCTAATTGGTTGTTATAAATCGACTTATGAGATTGGGTCTTCAACCGCGGATCGGTTCCGCCGGCTCGGGAGGGCGCCGCCTCTTTCAGAGAGCCGCCTGACACTCAAAACGGAAACGGCCGAATGTGTGGCTGGAGTGCGACAGGCTGGAAGGGCATGCTACATGAGCGGAATTGGGTTCGCCGTCAGCCTCTCGAGCCGTCACCGAAGATTGCGGCTGCAATTCGGAAGGTCGGGAAGTCGGATGGGCTTGGCTGGTGAGCATCGAGCCAGGCCCTGAGCGAAGCGGTCGAGAGGTTGGCGCGCAATAGATCGGCAAGCGCGCGTTCGGCGCCCACGGGCAGGCCGGTTTGGACACGGTCGAGAGCGGCATCGAGCGCGGCGAGTAGAGCGGTGTCGCCACGTCGGCTGGCCGAGTACCCGTGCTTCACGATGGTGCGGGAAAGTCGCACCGCATCAGCGTTCGTCGGACCACGATTGGTTGCCGCTAATCGTGCATGCACGATGTTGGCCAGTGCGTCTTGTAGCAACCAAGGTGGCTCACCGGCGCAGTCGGGCGCCGTGACGAGCGCTTCCAGAGTCTGCCGCATCGTCCGAAAATCTCGTGTCTGCTGCGGTGGTGTTCCAGCGAGCACGATCAACTCAGGTATCTCGATTGATCCCCGTTGCCAGACCAGAGAAGCTGCAGCTGCCATTGGGCCGTGCACGACCGCGTATCCGTTCGCGAAGTCAGTCAACGCCCGCCCGATCCGACCAATTGCCTCGCGCTCCGCGAAAGCCAGGTTGATGACACGCGCGCGCCCGACTCGACTCGTAGCGACTACGCCAAGCCCGAGCTGACAATCCACCTTGTGCATGATGGCCTGCTCGATGCGCAACCGACGCTCGATTACCGGATGGACGCCAAACCAATAGACACTAAGCTGACGGTGCGGGGACCGCATGCGGGCAATGCGTCCGAGGCGCTGTTCCAGGCGAAGCGGTGTCCACGGTAGATCGTAGTGTACGATGGCATCGGCATCCTGGAGATTCAGCCCCTCACTCACCAGGTCCGTCGCGATCAGGGTGTCGAGCACCTTGGAGGGCGGCGGGCGCGGTAATCCTGCCGCCTCGGGTGCAAAGAGGGAAAGGGTTTCCGAAACGCCGATCGGCCCGGAGGCAATCCAGGAACGCCCGGATCCAACAACCGCTGCTGCCTTCCACCCGGTGTGCCTGGCAACATCCCAAGCCGTAGCGAGGGCGGTTGTGAATACGATCGTCTTCTGGGCGGTACGCCGCCGGAGCAGGTCTTGAAGCTTCTGCACTTTCGGAGCGGACTCGCGTGGGTCCGACAGGGTACGCAACACAGCGCGTAGTCGCTCCAAATCCGCGGAAAGAACACTTACCGGCACGCAACGGCTGCGCTCACGTTCCGTCCAATCGCCCAGGTCCAGCTGCAACTCGTCTTCGGAGCTGAAGATTCTCCCCGCCAGAGCCCGCGACAACATCTTGCCTCGGATCACCGCTTGCCTGGCTCGGAGCACGTATGCGATGTGGCGTCTAACGGTCTCCCGACACGCGGCCGCCGAAGAAGAGAGGCGGTGCAGCATGTGTGCCCGCAACAGCCCCGCTTCGTTCGTGCTTCCAAAAGTGGGGAACCGCAACGCATCGATTGTGCGAACTACTTCTTTGAGCTTCGCATCCGCTAGGGGCGGCGCTCGGATAACCGGGCCGTCTCGCACGCAGGGCCATCGACTCATTTGATGTCTGAGGGAGGTGACCGATCGGGCAACGACGATTGGAGCTACGGCAAACGCGAGGGCGTTCATATCACGGCACTTTGCCGCGGATTCCAGGGACGGGACGCCCATGACTGCGAGCGCGTCGTCCGCGATACATAGGCGTAAGAGATTGGCCAGGTCGGCTGCGCGGTTCACCACGGGTGTAGCCGTGATCAGCAAGACGTCTGCGTTCCGGATGGATCTCGAAACGTGGTCGTATCGATTAGTGGCGGGGTTTCGCAGCCGGTGTGCCTCATCAACCACGACGAGCGCCGAAGGCGGGATCGGTGTTCGGCGGCTCATGGATTCGTGAGTGAACACGCGGATATGCAGTTTTAAGCTGGCCGATACGCGAAGCCACTGGGGCTTGAGCAGCGCCGGCACGACCGCGTTGACGGATGAGTACTCGGCTGCCACGGCGAGTGCGACGTACGTTTTTCCGAGACCAACGCTGTCGGCAAGCAATGCGCCCCGAAATGCGCGAAGGCTTGCGCGTACTCGTTTGGCCGCATCGCGTTGATGGGGCTCGAGCCAACCCGGTGGTTCCCAGGCGTCGGGAACCGGACCGCGGACCGATCTGCGCAGCTGTTTGTCGAGTCCCCGAGGCGGCGCCTTCTGTCCCAGATCCAGTTGCAGCCGGGGAACCCGGTCTACCAGCCGCAGCTCCTCAGCCGTAATGCGAGGCCAGGGACCGCAGTGCCAGCTGTGTACGCGGGGGTAAGTCCAGAGCAGTCGCGACTGCTTCGTCGATGCTTGCCTGTGCAATCCGTCCGCGGTTGTCATGGGCCTCTGCGCTCAGCGTTGCAAGTTCCTTCCGTTTGGCGAGGGGGGGCAATGGCAAGTTTCCGGTGAGCCGCGCATTGATTCGGCGGTAACCGCCGCGGGCTTCATCACCAGCTGCACACGTATAGGCCATGGCCCATGTGCTGTTCATGACTGCCGCCAGGGCAAATGCGGCCTCTCGGTCCGGCGCCGCCGCGACGTAGCACGTGTTGAGAGGCACTGCTTCGGCGTGCAGTGTCTCGTTCAGAGCAACCGCTGCCGGCCGTTTGGCGAGATCTGGCCAGACCACAGGGTTCTCCGCAAGCGCGCTCCGAATGCGAAACACGGTCCACAGCGGACCTTTGCGGTAATCCGCTCGCTTCCGAAGGCGTGTATGAAACTTTTCCAGATAACGCGCGGCTCGTGGGGGCAGCTTGTCGTGCGGGTTGCCCGACCGATCGTGTCCCCAGATGAGCACATGGCTTGGTGTCGCCGTAAAGGGTCGCACGTCGCGTCCGCGAATGACCGGGCGCACGCAGTCAGCTTCGAGCATGATCTCCTCATCACCAAACCGAGCGACAATCGTGGAATCGTCACGCCGTAACAGACGTCCCACGAGGATCCGATCGGCTCCGGTTTTGACGCCGAGACTGGGTGGCGCCACATCTTTGAGCGGTATGCCGCTTTCTGTGAACTCGCGCAGTGCCGATCGCGCGGCGTCGGGGACGAGAATCCACGGCCCAGGAGTGTCAAGAGCAGCTTGGGTCACCCGCTGGGGTCGATCGAACCCCAACCGCAACGGGTGCTTGGCCGGCGGCTTCCTCTTTCGAACAACGATCGCGAGCGGATAGGTGGTCGCACCGAATGCCGCCTCCTGATCCGGCACTCGGTGGATATACGAAATGGATGTTTCGCGCACGAGGTGCCGGCGCGCGGTCTCACCGTAACCGGCAGATGCCACCTTGCTCGGAACCAATAAGCCCACTGCGCCGCCAGGTCGGGTCAGCTCGAGGCAGCGTTCGAAAAAGGCAACCGAAAGATCTGGGAGATGTCGGTAACCACGTTCCGCTGTGCCCCGCCACCAGCGAAACCGTTCCTTGAGCACCCTCTTCAATGAAGGCGGCAGAGCTTCGGACCGAACCCATGGAGGATTACCGATCACTGCCGAAAAACCGCCGTCTTGGATCACATCGGGCGCGTGCACCTCGAACGAGAAGAATGGTATGTTGGACTGATCTAGCTGTCGTCGCGCCTCCTTGACCTCTTTCCGCAGTCGTGTCCACTGACGATGATGCAGCCGCTGCGAATGCGAGAGACGGAAGCGGCGGCCGAACAGATCGCGCCCGCGAGATGCAAAAACGAGGTCCTGGATTGCCAACTCGAGTTTTTGAACGGCCTCGTCGAGCAATCGTCGTGCAAGTGTGCTTTCTGCCCGGCGAAGGGCTCGCTGCCTTGTACGCCGAGCAGAGCCGCGCGCTTCGAACAGTCGTTGCCGCGCAGTACGAACGGCTGTCACGGTATCCGACGTCGTTGGCAAATGGGTGCCAAACCGCCGGGCAGCTCCAAGCGGATCGAGCAGCGTGTTTCCCTGACGCACGACACCATCCAAATTCGGCAACGGGGCGATAGAGGCGATCTCTTCAGTTGTGTCATCTGCAATGACCGCGAGCCAGAGACGGAGCTCTGCGAGTCGCACGGCAATCGGGTTTATATCGACACCGAACAGATTCGAGCGCAGGATCTCACGTCGTAGTTTGGGAAGAGAGCGTTTCACGTCTGCAGCCGCATCGAGCGCAGAGCGCATCGCGCATAATGACTTCAGCGCCCCGAGCAGAAAAGCGCCTGAACCCACGGCTGGATCGAGGACTTTGAAGGCACCGAGCACCTTGCACGCGATTTGCGTTTCTTTGCCTAGCCGAGGGACGCCGCGGACAACGCGGTCAGCCGCACGGGGGGACAGGTGTTCTGTCAGGGCGGATTCGATGGTGGCGTCAACGATCTGACGGACCACGGTCTCTGGTGTGTAGAAGCTTCCGGTATCCCGTCGCTCCCCCACGTCCATTAGACGCTCAAATACCCGACCCAGCATGTCCGGGGCAATCGCGTCGGCCGCGTCTGACTCACGCACGCAGAACCGAAACCGCTCGAACAGATCGTCAAACGTGTCGCGCCACAGGTCGTTCGCAAAATGAACTTGCAGGCTGCGTTCGGCGGCATGCGGCTCGAACAGTCCACCGTTCAGATACGGTATGGTCCCTGGCAAGGCGGGGTGGCTCCGGCGATGCTGAGGCCGGTTCAAAGTTCCGAAGAAAAGAGGGTCGAGAAAGGCACGATGGAAGTGGCGTCGGGTCGCGAGTGCCGTATCCAGCAAGGATCGCAGGTAGTCAGACCGGCCATCGAGCCATTTTTTCGACTGAACGAAATAGAGAAAGAGTATGCGAGTGAGGGGGAGTAGTGCCGCGAGTTTTCGATCTGCTTGGGTTCCTTTGGTGCCGAGAGACCCCGCCATTCGTTCTACGGCGGCACGGAACGCGCTGAAGAACCGTTCGCTAACCAGCTCACCCCGAAGGACTTCGGCGACTTTCAGTGCGTGCGTGAGCGCGCTGGTTCCCTGCTTTGGTCTCAAGCGGTCGAGCTGGTCAAGTGCAAACGGCGTTGGATCCGTTAGGGAAATTGTCAGGGACTTAGTCGTCCCGTCCTGGCCGACCCGGGGTGCGGCGAGCACCAGCTCGCTCCGTGGTCCCGTTACCGCTGCAAGGCCGCGTATCGACTTTGCCGCAAGCCATCGCGCCAGTTCCTGCGACCGCCCGAGCGGGTCGGGCGCCTCCGCGGCTAAGACCCTGAACGCCTTCCATTTGGCGACGATGCGAACGTCGTCCTCGAGCGGTTGGTCGACGGCGAGGTAGCCGAGTTCGGCAAAGACGCATGCGACATCGAGTGACCGTTGAACCTGCGACAGCGCGTGACGGAGCATGGGCTGATCCGGGCTTAAACCGGCTCATGCTAGGTCCCGCGATGCGGAGGGAGTTAGGCGGTTTGTTGCGGGTTGTAGCGAATCGTTGCCGACGAGAGGTCCGCCGCAATCTGTAAGCGGACGTTGGTGGCTTGCGTCAGATGGAGCGGGAAAACGACCGGCGCACTACCGCCCTGTCTCTAAACCGACGTCCGACTGCCGGAGCCTGGAATTGCGCTGGAGCACGGCGTCCAGAAACTCCCGCTGCCGCTCCGGAGAAATCAGGAGCCCGGTACGCGAGCCGCGGTACCCGATGTGCAGCCGATCCAGCGAGAGCGCCGGACTCGCGCTCGGATCGCGGGACGGGGTTATGCGGACAATGCTATGTAATGGGACCTCGTACTTGAAGGGTCCGCACCGGGCGAGGAGCCGATCGCTCATCACAGTGTAATGCGTCCCGTACAATGTCCACACTGCAAAAACCGCGAGCGCCAGGAAGAGAAACTCCAGCGTGTATTTGACCCACGACGCCATGGGCGAGCGCGCGATGTCGGCACTCACGATCAACAGCGCCACCACGAGCGTCCACACCAGCAGCACGACCCAGAGTTCGCGCTTAGACGCGAACCGCACCTCGGAACGACCCCCGCGAGACTCACCGTTCATCTCTGACTCTCTCCTTGGTCTCAAGAACCGCAGGCGTCACGTTTCCCCTGCTCCCAGGCTACCAAGATACTCGGCAATCCGCTTACGGTTACCGTGCACCGCCCACCCGAGCGGCGTGCCCCCGTACACCTTATCCCGCATGTCAAGCCGCGCACCGCCGTTCACGAGTACTCGCACTACCTCTGCATGGTCTGCAAGCGCCGCCTGGTGCAGCGGTGTAGAGTGTGCGTGCACCCCGTCCGGGTTGTACCGGTTGGGGTCCTCTCCCGCCTCCAGCAGCAGCCGTACAACCTCGGCGTGACCCAGTTGCGCCGCAAGCGCCAGGGCAACGTGTTTTTCCATACTGTCGGCGCGCGGAAGCATCTCGGTCACGGCTTCCACCCGGCCTAGCCCGGCTGCAGCCGGAAACGTGTCAACTGTCGCGCCTCGCTTTGCAAGCGCCCGTGCGGTGTCGAGATACCCAAAGGTCAACGCCGTCATCAATGCCGATTGCCCGCTGAAACCGCGGCCATCCAGTTCGGTCCCGTAATCGAGCAGCGTCTCGGCAAGCTCTGCCTGAAGCCCTGCCTCGGCCGGATGCGCGCTCGAGACCAGCAAGCTCATGGTGGTGCACTTGCCGTCGTACAGATCCGCCAGCGCATCGACTTGGGCGCCGGCGTCCAGTAGGAGTTTTGTCACTTCGACTGCGTTCGGTGGAGTTTTCTGTCTCCCGCCCTCGACGCCGTTTGCACCGAGATAGTGCAGCAGCGTCGCATGGTGCCGTCTGGTCGAGCGCGCCTGTACCAGTTCCGGGTGCGCATCGAGCAGTGACGCGAGCCGAGCAACATCGCCGGAGACTACCGCCTCGACCGCGCCCTCGAACCGGTCCACGGTGTGGTCGCGTTTGACCAGATCGGTGAACTCGGCGAGATCCGCCCACGTCTCGAAGCCGTATTCGCGTGCGGTCACGGCCCGCGCGTCGGTGATATCCAACCTTGCGGCGCGCACGTCGGAAACGGATTTGCCGTGGAAATCCGGATGCTCCCACTTGACGCGCCACTCGGCCGCCTCGTCGCCGGATTCGAGGGCGGCAAGCAGTGCGTCGGCCTGTTGCTGGTATTCCTCGAGTGGGGCGTTATACGGAAGCGAGGCTGTGTCGATCACGTTGATGGCTCGCTAGCGTCGCACCGCGAGGAGGC
>JBFHWR010000180.1:0-8247 GCA_041599395.1 Gemmatimonadales bacterium
GCCCGACGTCGCCGACGTTCCCCGGGGGCTACCTCACGACGCCTGCGCCATGATGCGCGTCTGCGACGACGGTCCCGGCATCCCACCGGAGTTGCAAGAGCGCTTGTTTGATCCATTTGTGACCGGGCGGGTCGGCGGGACGGGTCTTGGCCTGGCGATCGTACAACGGGCGGTCCAGGCACATCGGGGCGTCGTCTGGGTGGAATCGTCACCGCAAGACGGGACGATCTTCACCATTCTCATTCCTGCGAAGGCCGTTTTGGAGGTAGCTGCTTGAGCCAGTCGCAACCGAATATTCTCGTCATCGAGGACGAATCCGGACTGCTGGATTCATTGCGAATCCTCCTCAACAATTCCGGGTTCAGCGTCGACACCGCGCAGGGCGGCAAGGCCGGTGTGCAGGCGCTTCAGTCGACGATGCCGGATATTGTGTTATCCGACGTCCGCATGCCGCAGGTGTCGGGGATCGACGTGCTCGAAGCCGCCCGCGATCTGGATCCCGAGATGCCCGTCATTCTGATGACTGCGCAGGCATCGCTCCAGAGCGCGATCCAGGCGGTCAATCAAGGTGCGTTCTACTACATCCAAAAACCGTTTGCCAACGACGATCTCGTTGCCATTTGCCGGCGTGCGGCGGAGCATCGGGCGCTCCGGTCCGAGAACAAGCAGCTCAAACGGGAAATCCGGCGTCACAAGCGGTCTCGGGTCGTCAAGCCATTGGGCAGATCGAAACGGTTTGCTGACGTGCTCAAGCTCTCGGAACAGGTGGCGCCGACGGACTCGACCGTGCTCGTCTTAGGCGAAAGCGGAACGGGGAAGGAAGTCGTGGCCCGGTACATTCACGAGTATTCGGATCGCAGTGACGGACCATTCTTCTCGATCAATTGCGGTGCGCTCCCGGAGAGTCTCTTGGAATCCGAATTGTTCGGACACGTACGTGGTTCGTTCACGGGCGCCGTGCGCGACAAGCAAGGGTTGTTCATGGCAGCCCGTGGCGGTTCGTTCTTCCTAGACGAAATTGCCGAGATGAAACCGTCTACCCAGGTCAAGCTGCTCCGCGTCCTGCAGGAGCGTGAGGCACTGCCGGTCGGCGGAACGACGCCGATTCCGGTTGACGTCCGGATCATTGCGGCAACCAACCAGGATTTGGATGAAGAGATCCGCCGTGGGAGATTTCGCTCCGATCTCTACTACCGGCTCAACGTGATCACGCTGCACCTCCCACCCTTGCGGGAGCGCCGGGAAGACATCGAGTTACTGGCTGAGGCGTTCTTGCGGCGGGTCGCCGAGGAGACGGGCGAGCGGCCCAAGGAATTGTCGAATGAGGCATTGGAGTCCATTCTATCGTATGATTGGCCGGGCAACGTACGAGAACTGGAGAATGCGTTGGAGCATGCGGTCATCCTTACGCGGCGCGGCGACATCGGGGTGGGAGCGCTCCCCGAACGGATCACCCAGCGCAAGACCGAGCCGTTGGTTGCCGACCGGGCGCCGCAGAACCCGACGTTGGAAGTAATCGAACGCGCCTACATCACATGGGTCTTACAAGCCGAGGGCGGAAACAAAACGCGGGCCGCCGAGATTCTGGGAATCGATCCCTCGACGCTGTATCGCAAACTCGCCCGCTATGAGATCGAGTCCGGCTAGTTCCGCTCCACATGACACAATAGGCGCCGCCACTCTCCAGGAGCTGGCGAAGACCCCCGCTTTCAACCGCTGGATGTTCGACCGGCTCTCCCGCTGGATCGGCCCGCAAGTGTTGGAAGTCGGCTCTGGCATCGGCAACATGTCCCAGTGGTTCATCGACCGCGACCGCGTCGTATTGACCGATCCTGACCCTGTATACCGGGAGGAGCTCCGGCGGCGATTCGGACATCGCCGGAGCGTGTCTGTGACGGAACTGTCTCTCCCAACGGTACCGCCGGATCTGGAGCGTGAGCGCTTCGACAGCATCGTCTGCCTCAACGTACTTGAACACGTCGAGGATGATGCTGCATCTCTCAGCGCCATGCGTACCCTGCTGAAGCCGGGCGGCCATCTCGTGCTCTTGGTCCCGGCCCTTCGCGTACTCTACGGCTCACTCGACCGGGCGCTCGGCCATGTGCGTCGGTATACCGCCGAGCTGTTGCGCTCTCGCTATCGCGAGGCCGGCTTGCGGATGGCGCGTCTGGAGTACTTCAACCTTGCCGGCATTCCGGGATGGTGGTTCACCGGCCGGGTCCTCAAACGGAACGTCATCCCGTCAGGGCCGCTTGCCCTTTATGACAGGCTCGTTCCGGTCTTCCGCTGGGAACGCTTCCTACCGTTTCGCATTGGGCAATCGCTGATTGCCATTGGAGTACGTCCCGAATGACGATCCCGGCCGATTGGAACGACCTGACGCTCTCCACCGTCATTCCCGTCTATAATGAAGCGGAGAGCGTCGAAGCCGCGATCGAACGGCTCCACGCGGTCCCGCTTCGGCTTGACATTGTCGCGGTCAACGACGGTTCCACCGATGACAGCGGTGCGATCCTCGACCGGCTGCTCGAAGCCGGTCGCGTGCATAAGGTGATTCACCAGCCGCGGAACCTCGGAAAGGGAACAGCCGTCCGCGCAGGGATCGCCGCTGCCACAGGGCACGTCATCGTCATCCAAGACGCAGATCTCGAATACGATCCGAGCGAGTTCCCGGTGCTGCTGGATCCCATTCGTCTCGGCAAGGCGGACGTCGTTTACGGTTCCCGCTTCCACGGAGGCCCCCGTCGAGTCCTCTTCTTCTGGCACTCCGTGGGGAATCGGTTGTTGACGCTGCTCTCCAACATGCTCACCGATCTGAACCTCACTGACATGGAGACCTGCTACAAGATGGTGCGAGCAGATCTGCTCAAATCCCTTCCGTTGGTCTCGAAGCGGTTTGGTATCGAGGTGGAGCTGACCGCCAAGCTCGCAAAATCGGGCGCCCGGATCTGGGAAGTACCCATCAGCTACAGCGGGCGCACGTACGCAGAGGGGAAGAAGATCGATTGGCGCGACGGGGTGGCTGCGTTGTGGCACTTGATGCGATTCAACTTCTTCTCGCGCAAAACGAAGTTGCGATGACAAACTGGGCTACGCGCGTGCTTTGGCTGAGCATCGGCGTAGTACTCGTGCTGCTCCCCGCGTTGCCGATTCCGGCATGGGTCAACGCGCCGGACGCTGGTCCCAACTGGAGCGACCACGTGACCGCCTGGGCCATCGGCCTGCCCGTCGTCCTCATTGGCGGGTTGATCGCCGGTCGCGTCACTCGGGGTCTCAATCCGCGCCCAATCGAGTGGCCCCGGTTGCCGCATGGCTCGATGGTGTGCCTCTTGACGATCGGATTGTTGACGCTGTCGGGTTTTGCGATGCGTGACGCGTTCGCCGGAAACCCGCACCTGACGGACGAGGTGGCCCAGCTCTTTCAAGCTCGCGTGTTTGCCTCAGGCCGTCTGGCTGCTCCCGCGCCTGCGCTACCCGAGTTTTTCTTGATTGCGCAAACAACGGTCACCGAAGCAGGCTGGGTCTCCCAGTATCCTCCTGCGCAGTCGGCCCTGTTGGCCGTGGGCTCGCTCTTCTCTGCAGAGTGGCTGGTCAATCCAGTGCTCGGTGCGATCGGCGTCGTGCTCGTGTATGTCGTCGCACGAGGCTTGTTCGAACCCGCCACGGCGGTGGTTGCGGCGGTACTGTGGGCCGTGTCGGCATGGGTGCTCTTCATGTCGGCGACATACATGAACCACGTCGCCGCCGTCACCTTCGCCTTGGCGGCGTGGGCGCTCGTACTCGGGACACGCGAACCCCGTCGCTGGCACTTCGTCGCCGCAGGGTGTTGTCTCGCTTCGGCCGCAATGGCGCGGCCGCTCGACGCGCTCGCCGCGGCAGCGCCCCTGGCGGTCTGGCTCTGGATCCGCCGCAAGGGTCTTGCGTCGCTCTGGGTTGTCCTCGGATCGGTTCCACTCGCCGCCCTGTGGTGCTACCTGAACTGGAGGCAGTTCGGCGGCCCATTCACGACGGGGTACGCGCTCCTCTATGGCGCGGAACAAGGACTCGGCTTTCACATGGATCCGTTTGGTCGGCAGTTTACGCCGCTCACAGCACTCAGCAACGCCGCCGTTGCCGTGCGCCGGCTCCACATCTACTTATATGAATGGCCCATTCCAGCGCTGCTGCCGTTGGGGGTTTGGGCCCTGTCTGTCCGAACGCGCTCGGTGAGCGATCTCATCGTCGCGACCGGGATCCTCGCAGCCCCGGCACTCTACTTCTTCTATTGGCACTCCGGTTTTTATCCCGGGCCTCGCTTTTACTATGTCGCCGCCCCGTTTCTCATCATCGGAAGTGCGCGCGCGTGGACCTGGACCTGGAACAAGGTCCGCGGTCGGCAGCGGTGGGGAATCCGTTGGGATGCGTCCGTGGCAACCGCAGCGGTCATCGTGCTGGTTTGGAGCTGGACGAGCCTCGTGCCCAGCCGGTGGAATGCATACAAGACGCAGCTCTCCACGCTCGCCCTCAACCCACATCGGGAGCTCCAAGACCAAAACGTGTCACGCGCGCTCGTGCTGGTTGCGGAGAGTTGGAGCAGTCGGATCGCCACCAAGCTCTGGACGTTGGGCGCACCACCGGGACTCGTGGAACGCGCCTTTGCGCGGGTGGACGCCTGCCGGCTCGATCAACTCGCTCGACAGCCACGGGACCCGAGCGGCGTTTCACCAAGGCTCGCGCGCGACCTCGAGGAGCTGATTCGGACAAGCCGGCCCCCGGCGCAACGAGTGGCCGATTGGCCTGACCCAGCGCTCCGGCTCGATCCCGGCCACCCGCTCGATGACACGTGCCGTACGGAGATGCGGCGAGATCTCAGCGGATTCACGTTGTACGGCCATCTGGCGTGGCGCAATCCAATCGGGCTCGACTCGGGTATCATCTTCGCCCGTGACCGGTTCCAAGAGAACGAGAAGCTGTTCGACCAGTACGCGGGGTGGCCGCTCTGGAAGTACGCACCGCCCGCTGACACGCCGTTGGGCCCACCGGTGTTGTCGGGACCACGCTGGGTGGCGAGCAGGGAAACCCCATGACGCAGGTTCCCACCGCCCGTTCGTACGTTGTGGTCGCGTTCATTTCGGCGGCAGTAGCCGTGCTCGTTGCGCTTCCCTCGGTCACCAACGGATTCGTGTACGACGACGTGTGGATCATCGAACGGCACGACGTCGTGCACAGCCTGGATTCGTTTGGGACGCTCCTCACGGCCCCCTATTGGCCTGGGGGAGTGATCTGGCGTCCTGTTGCGCTGGTGGGGTACGCGATGCAGTGGGCGCTGAGTGATGGAAACCCGCTCGTGTTCCACGTCAGCAACATCCTCCTCTATGGGATCGTGAGTGGATTGGTTGCTCTGCTGGGGACGGGCCTTTTCGGGGTCACGGTCGGGTTGATCGCGGGCGTGTTGTTTGCGGTTCACCCAGTGCACGTGGAGGTCACGGCCAATGCGATCGGCCAGGCTGAGTTATTGGCGGCGGTCGGTTTTCTGATCGCTCTCCTCATTGCGCTCAGACGCTGTTCGACGGACGGCGCTGCCCCACGGGCCGGGCTGCTTGTCGCCGCACTGGTGGCGGTCGCATGTGGGTTGGGCGCCAAGGAGCATGTGGTCACAGTTCCAGGAGCATTGCTGGTTGTGTGGTGGATCGCGAGTCGCAAGGGAGACCGGTCGCTCGCGGGAATTGTTGGTCGTGAGTGGCCGGTGCTCGCCGGTTTCGTAGCACTGATTGGGATCTACCTGGTCTTTCGGGCTCAGTTCGCCGTTTCGGTTACCAATGCCGGCGGCGTGGCGGCGGTGTTTGAGCAACGTTCTGCGCTTGGCCGGGCAATTGTGATGCTGCCGGTGTCCCTCAGGTGGCTCATCTTGCTGTTTGCTCCGATCCACTTGTCGGCGGACTATTCGGTCCAGCACCTGGTGCCGCAGCCGAATTTCGGAGCCGTTCACGGTGCGGTTGCGGCCGTATGGGCCGCGCTCGCACTCCTGGTCTGGCGCAATCGTAACGTCCCCGGGGTGCTTGGAGGCTCAGGACTGTTTGTGGTCACGATTTCGGTGGTCTCGAGTATCTTCGTTCCGCTCGAAATCCTGTTTGCCGAACGGTTTCTCTTTCTGCCGTCGGTCGGCTGGTCGTTTGCGGTCGCCGGAGCGGTCTGCGCGTTAGCAGGGCGCGGGTCGGCTCGGTTGCGACAGACTGTGTGGGCGGCTGCAGGGGTCGGGGCAATGCTGTTCGCGGTGAAAAGCGCTCAGCGAGCAACCGTCTGGCGGAGCAACGACGTGTTCTTCACCCAGCTGGTGCGGGACGCGCCTTCCTCCTACCGCGGCCACTGGGCGTTGGGTGCGTATGCGTTCCAACGGGGTGACAGCGCACTCGGTGAGCAAGAGCTGAAGACCGCAATCGGCCTCAATCCCGATCGTGCGGACCTGTTGGAGCAGCTGGGCCGCATCTACGCGGCGGCGGAACGGTATGGACCTGCCATTCCGCTCTTGGCTCGTGCCGTCGAGCTTGACTCGTCGTTATTGCAGTCCTCGCTTGCACTTGCTGTCGCGCTTGCGAGAACGGGATGGGGTCAGGAGGCACTTGAAGTCCTGGATACCGCCGCCGAAATTCATGGAGAGGGTCCAGGTTTGCTGGCCGTGCAAGGGGAGGTTTTCAAGCGGCTGGGCCAGCCACAGGCGGCCCTGGACGTTTTCAATCGCATGAGCGAGCAGGAGCCGGGACTGTGGCGGATCCATGCGATGGCCGCTGAGGCGGCGGCGCTTTCCAGCAGATGCGACGAGGCTCACCGGCATCTCGAAGCGGCGCTTGCCGCGGCGCCAGCGTCGGGGCGGGAGGAGATCGAGGCACTCCGAACGTGGGTGGCGAATGGCAACGCACCTTGCAAATAGCCGCCTTGTCGCGAGCCGTCCCACTGAAGGAAAGGAGTGTCGTCCGAGTCTGTAAGTTATTGTCATCATGCGTTTTACATGGGCGCTCCGCGGCTGGCATGCCGGTTGCTCTAAAGGCGCGCAGTGAATGCTGGGCCCTAACAACTACGGGCCAAACGTACATCTTCCAATGGAGGGACTGGACATGGTCCGGAACGCAAAGGGTTTCACGCTGATCGAGCTCTTGATCGTCGTGGTGATCATCGGCATCCTTGCCGCGATCGCCATTCCGAAATTCGGCTCGACCAAAGACAAGGCGTACGTCGCCGCGATGAAGAGCGACCTCAAGAACTTCGTTTTGGCGCAAGAGTCGTATTTCGCCGACGAAGGTCAGTACGGTTCGGACGCTGACGTGACGACGGCTGGACTCTTCACGGCAACGACGAACGTCACGTTGACGACGGGTGCCAATACCGCAACGGGCTTCAACGCGACGACCAGCCACGTGAACCTCACCCCACCGGGTGCGGGCGAAACGTGCGGTGTCTACGTCGGCAATGCGGCCAAGCCGGACCCGTCACTCGGTGGCGAGGGTGAAGTAGGCTGCTGGTAAACGCGCGCTAGACTGACAATCTGCGTCGGGTGTGGGACCATGAGTGTTCGCCCCGGCGCAGATTGGTTTACGGCACCGTCGTCACAACCAACCCGTCCACTGCCTGCTCCAAACCGCAATGTCGGAAGGGAATCCCGTGGGTGATCGTCGGACTGGTTCCCGTGCCGGTTTCACGCTGATTGAGGTCTTGATCGTCGTGGTCCTCATTGGCATCCTTGCGACCGTTGCGGTTCCCAAGTACGCCGCCACGAAGGAAAAGAGCTACATCGCCACCATGAAGTCGGATCTCCGAAACGTGCGCGACGCCCAAGAACGGTATTTCTACCACAAGGCGACGTACTACGACGGTCCGGTGCCGCACGCCGATCTGGACTTCGAACCTTCAAAAGAAGTCTCTATCACGTTCGAATCGGTGAGTGGCTCGGGCTGGGCGGCGACCTCATCCTATACCGGAATCTCGCAGACCTGCGCCGTCTTTTACGGCACCGCCGCGCCACCCGCTCCGGCCGTCGACGAAGGAGTTCCCGCCTGCAACTGAGGCGCTGGCTCGGGCGCCACAAATTCTCGCGTTCACAGGAACCCAGCAGGAAATAATTCGGTACCGCCCTTGCCTCGATGCAGTGTCATGCTCAGGTGAGCGTAACGTTACCTACCATGAGGCGGCGCGTAGTGCGGGATTCGCAGGCCTTTACCGTTGTGGAAGTGATGGTTGCCATCGTCATTCTGACGACGGGCCTATTGGCGTTGA
>JBFHWR010000181.1:0-8197 GCA_041599395.1 Gemmatimonadales bacterium
CCCACACCATGGGGCACTACGGCGTCGCCAATTCGGTTGCGCTGGAGATGGCCGGCATCACCGCCGACACCCCCGATCCACCCGGTGGCACCATCGATCGATTCCCCGACGGAAGGCCGAGCGGCGTGTTGAAGGAAAGGGCGCAGTCGCTCGTGCGGCGACTCCTCCCGCAGACGTCTCCCGAACAGATTCGCGATGGCATGCGGGCCCTGGCGGACGCGTTCAACAGGGAAGGGATGACGGGGGTCAAGGATCCCGGCATCTCGCCGGCGCTCTGGGAAGCGTATCGTGACGTGCTCGAGGACGGGGACCTGTCCGTTCGCGTCTTTGCCCTGTGGAGTACGCCCAATACCGTCGAGGCGACGCGCGTACATGCCGATTCCATTGCCGCGTTTACCCGACCGTACGAGTCGCCTGGGGACGACCGACTCATCTCAGGTGGTGTCAAGCTCTACGTAGACGGAAGCGGGGGAGCGCGCACCGCCTGGATGTACGACGAGTGGAGCGACGGCTACACGGGGACGGATGCGGGGAACCGAGGGTATCCGGCGATCGATCCCGGCGTCCTTCGGGAGCAGGTTCGAATCTATCACGATGCCGGAATCCACATGAGCATCCATTCCATCGGCGACCGCGGGATCGATTGGGTTGTGGAGAGCTACCGGATGGCGATGGACGCGACTCCCATCTCCGGTCTGCGCCACGGCATCATTCACGCGAACATTCCCACGGATCGCGCGCTGGATGTGATCGCCGAGCTACAACGCGAGTACGATGCAGCGTATCCCGAACCCTCGGCAACGTTCATGTGGTGGATCGGAGACACCTATGCGGGAAACTTCGGACGCGATCGTGCGCTGAGGCTCAATCCGTTCCGTACGTTTCTCGATCGCGGCATCCAGTGGGCCAACTCGTCCGACTACGGTGTGACGCCGTTCCCGGCGCGATACGGCCTGTGGGCATCGGTGGCGCGCCGTCCGCTCCTTGGCGTGTATGGCGACCAACCGTACGGCGCCGACGAGCGTGTGGGCATTGCGACGGCGTTGAAGTCGCACACCATCTGGGGTGCGTACCAGATGTTTCTCGAAGACGAGGTTGGGTCGATCGAGGTTGGCAAGTATGCTGACATCGCGGTGTGGGATCGGGACATGTACACCGTTCCGGCCGATAGTCTTGCAAATCTCACGGCGCTGATGACCGTGTTCAACGGTGAGGTTGTCTATCGGTCAGCGGAAGCACCGGAGAGCTGGCCTGGTGAAAACTGACGGTTGCGAAATGATGGGCGATTGGTGATCAGCGATGTGAGATTCTACATCCCACGCCGTCGTCTCACCAGCTACGAGGTACCCCGCGCTCGGAACCTCGCCGACAGCCCGTCGCGATCGACCGCCGTTCCGCGAAGATACACCGCGTCAATTCTTCTCGTATTGGTGATGTCCTCGAGGGGGTTGGCATCCAGTACGACAAAGTCCGCGCTCTTGCCTCCTGCGATCGTTCCAACGTCGGTGAGCCCCACCAATTCGGCGGAAGTACCGGTAGCCGCCGCAAGGACTTGAGCAGGGGTCATCCCGGACCGCACCATATCCTCCAGCTCGAGATGCACCGCCCATGGCACGCTGCCGTCCGTTCCAAACGCGATCTTGACGCCGGCGGCGTTGAGCCGTGCCAGGTTGCGTGCCTGGATGCCGAACCGTTCCTGCACGTCGGGCCGGTCGGTCGCCCCTTCCTGTAGCTCCCGCAACTCGCCAGGCGGAACCGTCCCGCTCAACCAACCCAAATCCACCGCCACACCAGGACTCGGCAAATTGGGGACAAGCACGACATTTGGCCGCGCCTGCCAGAGAGCGACCAGTTCGTCGTCGACATCCCGATCCCGTACGCCGTGGGCAAAGGCGTCGATTCCCGCGCGGAGGAGCCCTTTCGCGTCCTCGAGGCTGAACACATGTGCCGTGACACGAACGCCATGGTCATGGGCCTCGTCGATGATCGCACCGTAGAGAGCGGGTGACAGTTTCTCGTATCGGCCGCCACGATCGTCAACCCAAATCTTTATCAGGTCTACCTCCTGCGCAGCCAGCTGCCGCACGGCCTCGCGCGCCTCCTCTTCACTGGTGACCCAGTACGGGACCTCGGAACGTCCAGGCTCCGGAGTGGTGATTCCGCGCCCTGCGGTGAGCCCCCGCGCGCCATCCGGCACCAACTCATCCCGCATCGCGAACGGCACGTCGCCTTCGTCGTGGCCCAAGCTCAGTACGGTCCCGGCCCCGTAATACGCCATGTGTTGTAACTGCTCGCTACGCCCGTCGCGGTCCGGCGCCAGGTGCACATGGGTGTTCACGATCGCCGGCATCACGGTTTTACCGGCAAGGTTCACTCGGGTTGCATTCCGGGGAATGTCGGCGGCGTCACGCGTCCCGACGGCCACGAATCGACCCGACTCGACCACAAAGGTCGCGTCTTCGATTGGTGCGCTCCCGTCCCCGATAATGACGCGGGCGCTTTCGAACACTACGACGTTTGCGTCGCTTCCGGGCTCGCTGTCAGCGGTGCACGCCGCCATGAGGACAACTGCCACGGTCATCGCGGATCCAAGGGCGCGGTTCATGAGTGCCTCACCTATCGTGGTGGTTGGCGCCGTGCGTCCGGCTTTGCTCATCAGCCGGATCCATGCGGTCGAATAACGAATGGACATCAATAGCCAGCAGAAATTGTTGATCTCCGAGTTCCACTCAACGTTTCCGTTGCGCAAGGGCCACCAGGTGAAGCCCGAAATTGAGCTTCAAGAGCACCGTTGAATAGAGGCGCGACAGCCCGATTCGATCGATCAACCTACGCAACTGATACGAATTAGCGAACTTGAAGACGCCGGTGGTGCCGAAGCCATCGATGATGGATTTCATCTGCAGGAGCTCAAACCGGGGGGCAAGCAGTTGCTTGATCTGTTTTCGATCGATCCAGTTTTCGATGGGCTGCAGTCCCCATTGTTCGTGTTCTTCCTGAGTACGATGCGCTTGCGTCCATGCGTTTGGCGTGGTAAACACAAAGTGGCCGCCCACCTTCAACGCCCCCGCCACGAGGTTGACAAAACCCGACTGATCGTCAACATGCTCTATCACTTCATGACTTACCACGAGATCGTATGTATCCTTTTCGGTGAGCGTTTCGAACAGGTCACCGCTACGAAAATCGACAAAGCGATAGCGCTCCTGCGCAACCAGCACCGCCTCATTGGATAATTCGATACCGGCAGTAGTCCCGAGATGCGACAGCATCGAAGACAGCCAGCCTGTGCCACAGCCGAGGTCGAGAATCTTCATTTCCTTCGTCAACGCAATCTGATCGATCATCTGGAGAATGGCGATGAGACGCTTCAGCTGGAGCTGGTTGATTGGGCTCGCGATTGCTCGAGCCCATCTCTCATCATAGTATTTCCTTTGTGTTTCCTTTGAAGGTCTCTCGGCCATCTGTCAGTGCTTTCCATCCTTGTGCTCTGCCGGACAAGACCGTGATGCGTCGTGGAGTTGAACCCGATTGCGTTCGTATCCCAAGGTCGCCAGGTCCATATTAGTGGTATGAAGCGGCCTGGCAAGCCTTGTCGGCTGAACGGAACAGGGATGCGCGCGCTGTGATGTGCTGGTTCGAGAAGTTACAGCGAAGGATGGGGAAAACTGATGGGCACATGGCGGGTGGCGATGTGATGTGTAAGAGGCAACGACGATAGCTGATGCAGCCGACACCGCAGCAACGCTAGAACGGCACGACTAAACCGCGAATACTATCAGGTTCCAGTTTTCCATTCTCACCCCGCACCGCAAACCACCAATGGACAAGAGCTTCTCGAGCGCTGGCCGTGTACCCGAAGATATCCGTGTACAGCACTTCGACGAAATCCTGAGCAGGTACCCTGGGGCAATCGCTTGACAGGTCAACGCACGGCACCCAGAGAATCGAGGCAGCCGTGCCGCGCTCGACCAGGAAATAGAACGCCGGGGCATCCGTGCGATTTGTCAGCGTCAGGTGGTGCCCGTCCGCTTGCACGCGGAATGTGCCGTCTGGGCTCGTGGCGGTCGGACTCGTACAGGCCAGCACAGCGAGCGGCAAGAGCAACACGCGGTAATTGGATCGTCTCATGGCGTTGTCGGATGACCCGTGGATTGTGGAATCATTCGATATACCCGAGCTGTGTCACTGAGGTCACACCTCAGGCTGAGCCGCGGTTCGGGCCATCGGCGTTGGTCCGGACGGGGTCGGCGATTGGAAAATCCGATTCGCGACTGGCGCTCGTTCAGCCCATGACCGGCTGCTGCGTTGCGGCCCGCAGCCGAATCCACAGAAAGGCGCCCGCCATTGCGATCACGGGCGAGGTCACGAGGCCCGGGAAGTAACCACCGGAGGCGACGGCAAGCAACGGATGCGCAACACCGTTGAGCAGCCCGCCGAGCGCCAGAAACCAGGCCGCAAAGAAGGCGGCGGCGTGACCCGACCGAAGACCGGACACCGAGGCCGCCCAGATGGCCAGCAAGGCTACGTTGACGAGCACAAAGATCGAGAACCGCATAGGCGACAGGCCGAGCAACGCGGCGAGCCGTACGTGGAGGCCGGTAGCAGCCTCTTCGGCGAAATGAGCGCCTTGCACGCCGACGGCCGCCATGAGGCTAGTGGCTGCGTCGCGCCGCGCCGCCACGTTTTCAGAGATCGGGCGGGAGCGCGTCACGACGATGGCGACGACCGCTAGCGCGGTGAGTACGAATACGCTCGCGAGCATGGTTGTGAGTCCTCGCGCTACTTGCTAGCCACACGAAGCGGGACCGGGCCACTCACCAATCGCCGCGTCGTTCATGTCTCAATACTCGCGACGCCAGGAATCGAGCACGTCGAGACCGGGGCTGTTTGTGAACTGCACGAGACCTGTGCCGTTCGCCTCCATGACGTAGATCTCATCATCGCCGTCTCGCGCGCTGGTAAACCCGATGCGCTGCCCGTCCGGAGACCACATCGGAAACCGATCGTCTGCCGGGTCCTCCGTGAGTCGGGTCTCGTTGGTGCCGTCGGCGTTGATGACGTAGATGTCGACGTTACCAGACCGATACGCGTCAAACACGATCCGCGAGCCGTCCGGGGACCACGCTATTCTCGTCAATTCGAAAGCGGTATTCGTCGTCAGCCGAGTGAGGGCTGTTCCGTCAGCTTGCATGAGGTAGATCTCCCGGTACCCGTTGCGCTCTGATACAAACGCAATCTTGGAGCCATCGGGCGACCACGCACCGCCGATGTCATCCCCGAAGTTCTGAGTGAGTCGAGTCGGGTTGATACCGTCCGCTTGCATGACGTAGAGTTCGAGGTTGCCGTCCCGATCTGACGCGAACAGAATTTGTGTGCCGTCGGGCGACCAGCGGGGTAGACCGTCACGCGCGGCATTGTGGGTAAGCTGCTGCAGCCCCCGACCACTGACAAACATGGTGAACACTTCATAGTCGCCATCTCGGTTCGACATAAACGCAATCTTGTGTCCAAACTCGTCGGGGTACCAATCGGCGCTGTGATCTGCAGCCGGATTTCTGGTTAGGCTCCTCGCAACCTGGCCATCAGCCTCCATGACAAAAAGGTTGAAGTTTCCGTCTCTCCGTGACGTGAACATGATGGGCGGGCTGTCACCGGCCAGGGTTATTCCGGTGGGCTGATCGTTCCCACACGCACCGCACAGGAGTGCGAGCCACAAGGTGAGGAAACTTCTCGTACGTCGCATGAGACCGCACTCGTTCAGGGGACCGTGATCGGGCACTAGCCTTTTCAAATGGCGCTTGCCCGGTGCTGCAACCAGGCGCACACCGTCAGGCGTAATAATACGGCGAATACGGTCCCGAAGTGAGGCCGCCGCGACGGACCCGGCCGTGCTGTTTCGCGCTGACGTGACGGGTCATGTGGCTGATGCCGTGACGGCGACGCTGCCGGGTCAACCCATGTACGAGTTAGTACCGCTGCGTGGAACCGAGCTTGCGCTGAAAGGCCTAGCAGGGTTCAGCGCCGTCTGCCTGGTCGATGACACGGCGTCACGGCGCTCGATTTCCATCAGCCGAACGGCGTGTTCCGAGCGGAGCGGAAGGCGAGCCAGTGACCAGCCCGTTGAGAAACTCCTCGAGGTTCGTGTACCCATCTCCGTCGGTGTCGCCATTGGCGTCACTCGGGTCAGCGCGATCCAACCCGTTTGCGTTTTCCCACGTGTCCGGCATGCCGTCTCGATCGGTGTCGTATCCTGGCGGACGGGTTTCCTGGCTCAGCTCGGGCCAGCCGCCGACCTGGGTCTCCGAAGTGATGATGCTTCCAGTCCCCTGCACGACGTCGGTCACGATACGATCGTCTACCGCATCGCGCGTCGGGAAGGATGCGCCGGCATCGTCGAGGACGTCGGTGTAGGCCGTCAGCGCTCCAGTCGTCGGGACCCTATAGGCCGGGTCGATCCCGTGTTCGGTGGTCACAAACGTGAAGCCACCGACGAAACTCGACTGGCCCGTCTCGGCCCCGTTCATCCAGTTCCCCGAGATGTAGAGATCCGCAGGCCTGACACTCGGTTTCTGCATCATCGCTTCGCTCACTGTTGTGGTGCTTCCCGCCGACGGCCCGCTTTTGTAATAGTTGCTCACGGCATTCAGTTGCACGACGGACTGAGGAATGTTTTCGTCCCCCATTTCTGACGTGTAATTCCAGTTATATACCGCATTGTTGCGCCAATCGACCAAGATCAGGTCCGGGCTGCCGACCACCGGAGTGCGGGAGCGGACGTGGGCGAAGAGATTGTGGTGGAGGCTCAGCCGGACCGGCTTGGCGGTAGGATATCCGGCAAGCAGGCCGCCCTCACCGAACCCCTCGCTGATGATCGACCACTGAATCGTGACCAGGTCCGAAGGCTCCCAGATTTCCACGTCTTCGTCAGGCGCCCACGACACGGAGCAATGGTCGATCATGACGTTTCGCGCCTTGATTGATATAGCATCGCCATCCCCACCGGCGCCCCGCCGGATCCGGACGTGCCGCACAATTGAGTTACCGGCGTTTACCCGAAGCGCGGTATCGTCGCCCGGGCCGCGCAGCGTGACGCCATCTCCTGGAGCCGTCTGACCTGCAAGAGTCACGTTGCCTTCCGTTATGATGAGCGACGTCTGAAGCCGAATCGTGCCGGACACGTCAAACACGATTGTGCGGGCGCCGCCCTGTTCCACCGCCCACCTGAGCGATCCCGCGCCGTCGTCATTGAGATTCGTGACATGGAGAACCGCCCCACCCCGGCCGCCGGTAGCATATGCCCCGAACCCCAAGGCTCCGGGGAATGCGCGTGTGCCCGGTCCTATGGCGCTCGAGAACGGGCTGCCGCTGATGGGCGTCCCGTCAACTGTGATCGCAAGGTCATCGGTTCCAACGGCCGTGGGCGTGTAGCTGGTCGAGTATGTTCCGTCACCGTGATCGGTAACGACCGGCGACGCGTCGTTGGCCCCGGTGACTCTCACCGTGACGCTCGCTCCCCCGGTCTCGAGCGGATTGGCGTTTGCATCCCGTCCCTGGATCGCGATTGCCGTTGCCACGCCCGTCGCTCCCGTGGCCGGTACGCTTGCCGTCGAGTTGGCGGCACTCAACGGCCCGAGCAACTGTCCTCCGCCTTGCCCGTCACCACAAGCAACCGTGAGCATGATTGCGGAGATCAGTATGCCCCGGGGCTGGATGAGGGATGACCGACGACCGCACCTATCCGCGTTACCGCCACCTTCAATCATGTGCCGACCAGGCCGTTGAGATATTCCTCGAGGTTCGTGTAGCCATCGCCATCCGGATCTCCGTCTTTATCACTCGCGTCGGCTGGATCGAGCCCGTTCGCCGTCTCCCATGTATCGGGCATGCCGTCTTGATCGGTGTCGAATCCCGCGGGACGGGTCTCCTGGCCGAGGTCAGGCCACCCGCCGACCTGGGTTTCCGACGTGATGATGCTGCCGGTACCCTGCTGGACGTCGGTGATGATCCGGTCGTCCACTGAATCGCGCGCAGGGAAGGACGCACCAGCGTCGTTGAGCACGTCGTTGTACGCGGTGACCGCCCCTGTGGTTGCCACCGTATAGGTCGGATCGATCGCGTGTTCGGCAGTGACAAACGTAAACCCACCGACGAAACTCGACGTGTCCGTCTCGGCCCCGTTCATCCAGTTGCCCGA
>JBFHWR010000182.1:0-8069 GCA_041599395.1 Gemmatimonadales bacterium
GAGCGCGCTCGAGCGCTGGCGCAGTCCGGTTGGGCGACACAGTTCGAAACCGTGGATGGGCGGGCGCGCATTTTCGCGGAGGCGGAGGCGCTGGGAGGGTACGAGCTCGTCGATGAGCTGTACGATCGGTTCATGGCCGTAACCGCGGCCGACGTCCAGCGGGTTGCTGCAGATTTCCTGGACCCGAATGTGGCCTCGGCGATTGTCTATGTCCCAACGGGCAGTTCAACGGCGCTGGAGGGCGAGTGGCCCATTTCGTCCCACGCCGGCGGTGGGCCGGATGTTGGGATGCTCAAGGACGTCGCGATTCTCTCGCATGCGGAACAGCCGGGCGGGGAGCGCGCGCGCCACGAGTCGGGGGTCACGAGCCTTTCGTTGCCTGGAGTGGACTTTCTGGTTCGGCCAAAGCGCGGTTCCGGCCTCGTCTCCTTGCTCCTGCACGTTCCTGGCCTGCCGGATCGAGAAACGAAGGAATGTGGCGGCGTCTCACGGCTCTTGGTTCGTGCCTCGCTCCGTGGAGCCGGAGGCATGACCGCCGACGATCTGGCGTTCGCGGCCGAACGGCTTGGGGGCGGGATCTCCGCGAGTACAGGGGTTGACGGGTTGGGTTGGGGAATAACGGTACGCGCGGAGGCGTTGGCTCGGGCAGCCGAACTGGTCCGGTGCGTGGCCCTCGAACCGGCGCTGGCGTCCCGAGAAATCGCCGTCGAGCGCACGCTCCAGGCAAGTGACGCCCGGCGCATTCGAGACGACATGTTCCGGTATCCAATACAAGCCGTGCTCCGCGAAGCGTTCCGCAACGACCCGTACGGTCTGCCTCCCGTCGGCGACCCAGAGGTCGTGGAATCGATAACCGATTATCAGGTAGAACAGTGGAGCGGCTTGCTCCGATCGCACCGCGCTGTCGTCGTCGCAGTGGGAGATTTGGATACCGACCAGCTTCTCGCGGGGCTGTCCCCATTGGCTCGGTGGCCGGGAGACGAGTCTTCGAGTCCGCCGCTCGACTCTCCTCGGTTCATTGCAGGTCGCGGGTACGAGCGCCGCGAGAAGGCGCAGACCGCGTTCGCCATGGCTTTTTCTGCGGAACCCTATGGCTCGCCACAGCGGTATGCGATCGGCGTGGTATGCACCCTGCTGAGTGGCCTTGCCGGACGCCTGTTCGATGCCCTGCGCGACCAGCGCTCGCTTGCGTACACGGTGGCGTCTTTGCCGTGGCTCCGGCGGCGCGCGGGTGCCATTCTCACGTATATCGCCACCTCACCGGAGCGGGAGGCAGAAGCTCGAGACGCGATGATTGCGGAGTTGCGTCGTCTCGTGACCGAACCGCCGACGGCCGAAGAAATGGAACGCGCCCGCAACTACGCCGCGGGTGCGATCGACATCGCGCATCAGCGAAGCGGGGCGCTTGCAGGTGATATCCTCGACGCCTGGTTGTATGGCGCGATCGACGTGTTCGAGGATGATCCGAAACGCTTCCGGGCTGTGACCCTTACCGATGTGACGAGCCTTGTGCAGCAGGTGTTCCTCGCCGAGTCCCGGGCCGAGTACGTCATCCGAGGAAGCGGTAAGAGCCGCTAATCCAATGGACGTCGATCGAGAGGGTGCGGGCAAGGCGGAAGTACGGCGGCTTGCCGAGGCTATTGGGCGACGCCGGCTCATTAAGCCCCCGGACGTCCTGAGTGCGCTTCGAGTCCCTCTCGCAGTCGGTTTTCTCCTCTTCGAAACCGCGGTCGTGCGGTTTGTGATCTTGGGTATCGTCGCGCTGACAGACTTGGCTGACGGGTTTTGGGCCCGGCGCATTGGCAGTTCTCGCATTGGAGGGGTCTTGGATGCCGTGGTTGACAAGCTCTTCATGGTCACGGCCTTCTTTGTGGTGTGGCGGAGCGGCGAGTTGACGTTGATCGAGACGTTCGCCGCGGTGTTGAGAGATGTGCTGGCGGCGCTCGGGTTCGTCGTCTCCTGGATGCTTGGGCGCCCGACCACCGTCCCGGCTCGGATTGGGGGAAAGGCGGTGACAGTCTGTCAGGGTCTCACACTCATCGCGTTTCTCGCAGGGTCCGAGCTGCTCCGGCCGCTCGTCTGGGCAACCGGAGCGATATCGCTGTACGCCGTCGTGGATTACGGAAACGTCGCGTGGCGGCGATGAACTTCCACCGATGCAGCTCAGCGGTCCGGTTTCTTCGAGCTGCCGAGGGTTTCTGAGATGCCCGAAGAGCGAGCTGTCCGTCTCGATTGGTCAGGGACTGGGACGCAGTTTGTGGGAGCTGGCACCGAACCGTCGACCCCGTCGATTGCGGTTGACGGTGACGGATCGGCCGGGCCGAGTCCGATGCTGGCCCTTTTACTCGCGTGTGGGGCGTGCACCGGCGCGGATGTCGTTACCATCCTCCGCAAGATGCGGGTCGACCTCAAAACCTTGCGTATCGCAGTGAGCGGTGTGCGCCGGGACGAAGCACCGCGGCGGTTCACCGTAGTGCGCTTTCATTTCACCCTCGCCGGAGAGGGACTGGACAGGCGTAAAGCGGAGCGAGCCGTGGCGTTATCGTTGGAGAAGTATTGCTCGGTGCTTCACTCGCTGGCGGCCGATATCCGCGTCGATTCCGAGATCGAGCTTGCATAAGGGCGTGGCCGCATTCGCGCTCATCGCGGTGTGCGTTGGGACTGTGGAGGCGCAACGAGCGTGGGAAGGCCAGGCTCACGCCCTTGTCACATTGGTGCCGGGTTCTGAGCGAGAAGCAAATGCGGCGGCCCGGCGGTTCGTTGGAGCCGGTGGCGGGGTCGGGCTGAGGACCTCCGGGAGGCTCCGAGCATCGGCGGCGGTCAGTGTGGGAGATGCGGAGGGCCGACTGGCGATTCGACCCGAGGCTGTGGTCACGTTCCTGTTGAATCCGTATAAGGCCGGCGGCGTCACCCCGTACGCGGGCGGCGGGTTGGCTGCGGTATTCGCGAGCGGCGGCGGCGCGGAGTATCTGATTCTCGTGATCGGCATGGAGACCAATCCCGGGAGGGCGTCGGGCTTCTTCGCGGAGGGTGGTGTGGGTGGCGGTGTGCGACTGGCGGCGGGTTGGCGGGTGCGCTCGCGCTGAGGTGGGGTCACCAAGCGCGGGCCGCGGTTAGTTCGTGCCGATGGTTCGCTCGTCCGACATTACCGGTTGGCAGTATCGTTCGCCCAATTCGCGGAGCGATGCGAGCATGGATTTGGAGAGTGACGGGTGTCGTTGACTGAGGTAGTCGATGGTGTCGTCAAACCATTCCTTCCGATGATCACGGTCGGCCTCGAGGACACCGCAATTGAGGATGTGGCTGAACAGTTCGTTCCGGGCCCGGTCGAAAGCGCTCGGGTGGTTGTCTTTGCGGTGGCCGGGTCGTTTTCTTCCCATACGCAAACCTGACTGGCATCTTTCTTGATGTAAATTTTGAATACAGCCTATAAAGATAGCGTTTGACCGAACTCCTGCGCAACTCGTTGTGACAGCGGACTGGAGACATCATGGGTGACGAAGTGTACGGCAAGGAACGCGAACGGCGGCTCATCGAACTGTTGCGCGCGATCGCGGACCTGATCCGGGGCTTCGAAGACGACAGCGCGCTTCTCGCAGCGGGCCCACAGCTGCTGAAAATGATGGGTGATGCGAGGAGCGAGTTGTTCCACTACGAAGTACGGATCACTTATGATCTGCCGGAAGTTGCCGAGAGTCGCCGGATTGTCGAAGAAGCGAAACGGCGGTTAGAATCGATGGAGAACGAACTCGAACTCGATCCCGACGATTCCGACGACGACGCGCCATGGCGGGGAGACGACAGATGAAAGCGTTTTATGGAGTGCTTGGTTTGATCGCCCTTGTTGGCGGCGGCGCCATCTGGTGGGCCAGCGGGAGCGGCTCAGGACCCCAGTTCATCGAGCAGCCCGTCCCGCTCGATACCGAGGCCTTTCCGGGGTACGTGATGGGTAGCGACTCGGCGACGGTTGAGATCGTCGAGTACGCCGATTTCCAGTGCCCGGCTTGCGGCCATTTCGCTGTCTTGACCGGTCCGGACGTGAAACAACGGTTGGTGCAAACCGGCCTCGTGCGCTGGCGTTTCCGCGACTTTCCTCTCGACATACATGACAAGGCGTTGGCGGCGCATCACGCGGCTGCCTGCGCGGGCGAACAGGGTCGATTCTGGGAAATGCACGACCAGTTGTTTTTCAATCAGGGCACGTGGTCTCGGTCGAATCGGCCGCAGCGATTGTTCCGCGATTACGCCACGGCAGCGGGTGCCGAACGCGATCAGTTCGAGGATTGCATGGATGAGCAGCGCTACCTCGCCCGCATCCAGGCCACGAGAAACGAGGTCGCGACGCTTGGCATCGCATCGACACCCACGTTTGATATCGGCCAACTCCGGGTGAGCAGCAGCCTTTCGTATGACAGTCTCAAGGTGCTCGTTGACCTCGCCGTGGAGAAGGCCGTGCAGTGAACCACCGTATGGTGATCGCCGCGCTGGCTCTCATCGGGTTCTTCGTGGCGCTCTACTTGTGGCTCTGGAAGCTTGGTGTTCTCGGTGAAATGGCATGTGGGGCGGGGGGGTGCGAAACAGTGCAGCTCAGCGAGTATGCCGAGCTGCTCGGACAGCCGGTCGCGCTGTACGGGGTGATCGGATACCTATCGATCTTTGCGGTGAGCCTGGTCGGGCTTCAGCCGCGATGGCTCTCCTCGAAAGCGCCGAGTGTAGCGCTCCTCGTCCTGTCAGCGATGGGCGTCGCGTTTACCGCCTATCTCACCTATCTGGAAGCGGCAGTGATCCAGGCGTGGTGCCGGTGGTGTATCGTGTCCGCGGTCATCATTACCGCGATTGCGCTCACGGCGCTCGCGGGCTTGCGGCGCGGCGCCTACTCCTCCTGACCCTCGTACTTGTCCTTGAGGGCTTCGACGACCGTCGGGTCCGCCAACGTCGTAACGTCGCCGAGCGCGCGCCCGGACGCGATGTCCTTCAGGAGACGACGCATGATCTTGCCGCTCCGCGTCTTCGGCAGGTCGGCGGAAAAGATGATGTCTTCCGGCTTGGCGATGGCTCCGATCTTCGTTCCCACGTGCTGCTTGATCTCCTTCAGGAGATCGGGGCTGGCATCGTACCCGGTTCTGAGTATCACGAACGCCGCTAGGCTCTGTCCTTTGAGTTCGTGGGGTTTGCCGACTACTGCGGCTTCGGCAACGGCGGGGTGTGCCACCAGCGCGCTCTCGACTTCCGCCGTTCCGATCCGGTGGCCCGCGACGTTCAGGACGTCGTCCACGCGTCCGAGAATCCAGTAGTATCCCTTCTCGTCGAGCTTCGCGCCGTCACCGGGAAAGTATCGCTTCGGGAAACGACTCCAATACGTTTCCCGATAGCGCTTGTCGTCTCCATAGATGGTCCGCAGCATGCCCGGCCACGGACTCGTGATTACCAGCAGTCCGCCACCGGCGTCGAGCGGGTTCCCATCGCTGTCCACCAGTTCAGCCTCGATTCCCGGGAGCGGAAAGGTTGCCGATCCCGGTTTCGTTCTTGTCACGCCGGGGAGCGGGGAGAGCATGATGCCGCCGGTCTCGGTTTGCCACCACGTGTCGACGATCGGGCAGCGTTTTCCGCCGATGTACCGATGGTACCACATCCATGCCTCGGGATTGATTGGTTCACCAACCGTTCCCAGGAGACGGAGCGTCGAGAGATCGTGTTGTTTGGGGAACTCGGCGCCCCATTTCATGAAGGCCCGGATAGCAGTGGGGGCAGTGTAGAACACCGTCACGCCGTATCGCTCGACAATCTCCCAAAAGCGATCCTTGTCTGGCCAGTCCGGTGCGCCCTCGTAGATGACCTGGGTCGCGCCCACCGCTAGCGGACCGTAGACGATATAGGTGTGGCCCGTGATCCAGCCGACATCGGCGGTGCACCAGTACACATCCTCTTCCTTGAGGTCAAAGACCCACTTGGTCGTCGCGACGGCTTGCGTGAGATAGCCCCCCGTCGTGTGAACGATCCCTTTCGGTTTCCCCGTGGTCCCGGACGTGTAGAGGATGAAGAGGAGATCCTCGGCGTCCATGACGGCCGGCTTACAGTCCGGGGCCGCCCCCTTCATGATATCGTGATACCAGTGGTCTCGACCCGCCTGCATGTGGACTCTCGCATCGCCGTCGTGGCCGGCGGCGGGGCGTTGTACCACCACGACTCCCGTAATCGTTGTCGTCGTTTTCAGCGCCTCATCGACATTGCGCTTCAAATGCAGGATCTGCCCCCGTCGATACCCAATGTCCGACGTGATCACCACCTTTGCCTTGGCATCGTTGATTCGGTCGCTCAGCGATTCTGCCGAGAAGCCGCCGAACACCACCGAATGCACTGCTCCGATGCGCGCGCACGCGAGCATCGCCACCACCGCCTCGGGAATCATCGGCATGTAGATGGCGACGCGATCGCCGCGCTTGACACCGAGCTGCTTGAGACAATTCGCGAACCGGTTGACGTCGCGGTACAACTCCCAATACGTGATTGCTCGCCGGTCCCCTGGTTCGCCCTCCCAGAGCAGTGCGACCTTGTTGCGGCGCGCCCCTTCGATGTGCCGGTCCAGGCAATTCACGGTCGCATTGAGCTTGCCGCCGATAAACCATTTGGCATGCGGCGGTTTCCACTGGAGGACCTTATTCCACCGCTTGAACCAATGGAGGTCCCGAGCCTGTTTTGCCCAGAACTGAAGCCGGCTGCGGGCCGCGTCACGATAGATCGTGTTCGTTTTGATGTTCGCCGCGCGCTTGAACTCGACGGGAGGATCGAACGTTCGTCCTTCCTTGAGCAAGCTCTCGATCTGTTCAGACATTGGAACTCCGGCTGGTTGAGACGAGTGTGCGATGGCGAAATTCGGAGCCAATAGTAATCAGCTCGGTGCGTTGCAGAAAACCGGTCTTGTGGCGAACTACGACAGCCGTAGGTGTGCTCTCGCTCACTATAGCGGCGTTAACTAGTTGTTCATCAACGAGTTGCATCTGCAAAACCCGGTCTCACACTGGCAAACTATTTGCCAGACTCCGACACGGCGTGTTGCCGACCCGACGCCCCCGATACCGCGGCGGACTGGAAATACATGGTGAGCATTGAAAAACACGTGTTGGTAGCTCCCGAGGAACTCGGCTTGGAAACCCGTGCCGAGTTCCGCCGCGCGGCAATCGAACTGGTGGAAGGCATGAGTTCCGGCGCCGGAAGCCTCGTCATCGATCTGAGCGCCACCCGCGCAGTGGACAGCGCCGGATTGAGCGCCATCATCATGGTGCAGCGGCGGGCGGCAGCCCATAATATCGCGGTGAGCCTTCGGGGATTGAGCGAAGAGCTGCGGTTCCTGTTCGTTCTCACCAAACTCGAAGGCCTTTTCGAGATCGAGGAAGACCACAGCACCTGAAGTACGGCAGTGCTATATTGCGGCGTTCAACACCGCATCCCTCGATCTCGGTGCATGACGACTTCCCCCGATAAACCAGCGCTGCGGGTGAGCAGTCTCTCACGACGATACGGCCATCGGCCCGTCGTCCGCGCGGTGTCGTTTGAAGTCCACGCCGGTGAAGCGCTCGTGTTGATCGGCCACAACGGCGCGGGCAAAACCACGCTCCTCAGGCTGCTGGCCGGACTGCTGCGTCCCACCGAAGGCACGGTGCAGCGTACGGGTGCTCGCGCCATGGTGGCGCACCACTCCATGCTCTATGAGGCGTTGACGGCCCGCGAGAACCTGAGGTTCTTTGCGCGCCTGCACGGTGGGCACGCGGAACCGCTCATCGACGAACAACTGGAACGGATCGGCTTGAGTCGGGCGGCCAACCAGCGGGTTGCGTCGTTCAGCCGGGGAATGGTGCAACGGCTCGCCATCGCGCGCGCCCTGATGACGGATCCGGACATCCTCCTGCTCGACGAGCCGCTAACCGGGTTGGATGAATCAGCCACGACAATCGTCTTCGATGTTCTTCGCGACCTGAGAACCAGAGGGCGGGTCGTCGTGGCGGCGACGCACCAGCTCGCCACCCTCGTCGAGCTATCCTCCCACGTGGGGTTTCTGGTTGCCGGTTCCC
>JBFHWR010000183.1:0-8021 GCA_041599395.1 Gemmatimonadales bacterium
CTTGGTCGAGTAGTGTGTGTCGAGCGGTCTCCCTGGCAGGTAGCCCGGGTTGATCACGGTCTTCACCGCGTGACACTGGAAGCAGACCGCCAGCGACGAATCTTTGTCGGTGACAGCAAACGTCGCGATCGCGATGTCGCGGGAGCCACCAAGCGTACCCGCACGCGCGCGGCCGACATGCTCGCCGCCCGGGCCGTGACACGACTCGCAGTTGACCGCATACGTCCGCACATGCGTCTGGTAGCGGCGGGCCGCCGCGTCGAAGCGCACGGTGATCTGACTCCCATGACATTCCTGGCAGTTGGAGAGTCGCACGTCGGTGCCGAGGACTCGCGTCGGCGGCCAGTCTCCGCAGTCGGCCAGACGCATGTCGCTCGAAATGGGCACCCACCCGTCACCAGTGCGTGGGTTCGTGTTGCAAAACCAGACAGATTCGTCACGGATGTAATCGAACGGCAGGAACCGGATCGTACCGTCGGCATACTCGGACACGAACCCTTGCGTCCCGCCTCCGACCATGTGCCCCCGGCCGATCACCCCGTCGACTCGAATCACGACGTCGTCACGCCCCTCCTGTCGTACGGTGAACGTGTAGATGCCGCGCGACACGGCCGGAACGACGACCGCGTCTCGGAATCTGATCGGGCGCCCGTTGAACGGGGCAATCACCGTTTCCGGGCTTGGCGCTCCCCCGGCGCGTCCGTGCGTCGATCTCTCCCACGCTCCGTATTGTTCGGCGTGACACTCGACGCAGGCGGCGGAGCCGACGAAGTCGCTCTGCTCCGGGCCGGCGACGGCAGCTTCTCGCGGGGGCGGGAATTCGAGGACGCGGCCTCCGCCGGCCGGCCGGACCAACCAGATCACCGCTGACACGCCGGCCCCAAGCAGCGTCAAACCGATCAGCCAGCCTCGGGCCCGAGATCCCGCGGGCGGAACGGCCCTGTCGGGTGCCGATGGTCCTTTCCGCCCTCTCTGCTCCCGCGGACGTGGGCCGGTGGCTCTATGGCCTTTGCGGCGCGCCATCAGTCGGGAGTCTCACGGGGAAATCGAGTTCGTCAGGATATCAGTCCCGGCGGCCGTCTCGCGACCACGCCGGCCCCTCGCACCGGCACAGCACGCGAATGTATCTGACAAGTGCGCGTATCTCTTCAGTGGAGAGCCGTTGTCCGAACGCCGGCATGTGATGATCCCGATTGAGGATGTATGCGCCCGCATGGATTCCGTCGAACAACGTGTCATCAGGTCGAGTTGACATGTACGTGGAGTCCGCATGCCGCGTGGGTTTGACTGGGAGAAACGGCGCGTTGTAGCCGTCACCCTCGCCGGCGGCCCCGTGGCAGGCCGCGCAAAACCGCCGATACAGATCGCGGCCGGGTCCCGCGCCGGAGTGGGGCTCCCCATCCACGGCTTGGTCGAGGACGGAGACGTAGGAGGCCTCGCTCGAATCTGTCCGGCTCGACAGGTAATTGGCGAGCAATTCCACGCGGGCGGGCGGCAGGAGTTGGCGTGGCATGAGACTCCCCGGTACGACCGCTTGGGGATCCGCAATCATCGCGTGGATTGCCCGGGGCGTGAGACGCTTTCCGACCCCGGACAAGTCAGGACCAATCCTCCCTCCCTCGCCGTCGAGCCGGTGGCATCCCAAACACGACAATCGATCTCGCAAGAAGCGCTCGGCCTTGTCGCGAGAAAACGCGGAGAGCGACGTGGGAACGAAGTCCGGCATTGGCGGCGGCACCGCTGCGCGGCGAAGAAAGCCGGCAATGGAATCGGCTTCTTGGCTCGTGAGCTGGAAGTCCGGCATGCGGCTGCCTGATCCCGGCCGAAATCCAAACGGTCGCACCGCCGTCGGTCGGGTCAAGTAGGCGCGAAGCCAGTCCGCCCGAAATCGTCCAGCCGCCAGGAGGGTCGGACCAGCGGTTTCGACGGAGGCCGAAGGATCGGCGTGACAGCCGGCGCAGTTGAGCGCGACATATAACGCCCGACCCATGTCGGGCGTCACCTCCCCATGCTGCCGCCTGGCCCGCGCGAACGCGCGCTCTTGCTCCCGCCGAGTGGACTGATCCAGCCCAGCGAGATCGGCCAGCCCTGGGGCCGCCGAACTGCGCGCACCCGCCGCGGGCTCTCGCGATCCGAGATACAGGGTCAATGCGAGACTCTCTCGCTCCTCCAGATGGAACGACGGCATGCGGGAGAGGCCGATCTGCCGCCCGCGGAGTCGAATCGGATTCTTGAGGAAGGCAAAGACATACGGAGCGTCTGACTGCCGGGCGGCAAACGAGAGGTCGGGAGCCCGCTCCCGGACCAGGTCCAGGCGGGCGGGCGCCCCGGCGTGGCACGCGGCGCAGCCAAGTTCGCCAACCAACTGCTCACCGTTCGGGGCGGAGTCCTGAACGCGAAAGCCAGGGCGAACCGGCGCACCCTCCGTCGGATCCGCGGGCCACACAGCGACGAGCACCGGAATAATCAGCCCGCGTATCCCAAGGCCGCTGATTCGACTCATGCACCACGCTAATCGCAGCGATGGTACCTCGGGAAGGCCTCCTCGACACGAGCCCGACCCTTCCGCCTTCACCGGGCGCTGCGCTCCGATGACTGAGGTGTTGACAAAGGGTTTTCTCACCCGTAGCCTATAATTTAATCCTTTTTTCGGGAAATCTTCGGAGTCAACCACCCTTCAGCGCCCTTGTGGCGCAGTGACTCCGGCCGGTTTGCCGAGCGGAGCGTGTCTTCACACGTACTACGTCTCATTCACAAAAAGGAGTACTTATGAGACCTCACACGTGGTACAGGGCTGTGTTGGCGGCGGCCGCCGTACTTGCTCTCGCGGCGTTCCCGGCGCAGGCACAGCAGACAGGTACCGTGAGCGGTACCGTCACCCAGGCCGGGACCAACCAGCCGATGGCTGGTGTTCAGGTCTTCGTGGTCGGACGGGCGCCGGGTGCGGTCGCAGACCGTAGCTCGCGCGGCGTTCTGACTGATTCCGACGGGCGATTTACGCTCACCGGCGTGGCGACTGGACAGGTACAGATCCAGGCACGCCGCGTCGGGTTTAGCAGCCAGACTGTGACGCTGTCTCTGGCGGCCGGTCAGATGCAGGACGTCGACATCCAGATGAGGGTTTCGGTCATCACCCTCGACGAGGTCGTGGTCACGGGAGCCGGCGCTGCGCAGTCGAAAAAGCAGCTCGGCAACACGATCGCGACGCTGGACGCCTCGGACGTGACCGAGAAGCTTCCGGTCCGGAACGTGTCCGAACTCCTCGCCGCCCGCGAGCCAGGAGTGACGTTGAACGTCAACAGCGGCGTGGCCGGCGGCAGCTCGACCATCGAGATTCGGGGCACGTCGTCCCTGTCTCAGGGGAGCGCACCGGTGGTGTACATCGACGGTGTCCGCATCGACGGCGGTAGCTCGCTGTACGGCGCCAATACGTACGCCGGCTCCAACGCTTCCCGGGCCCGGGTGTTCGACAACATCAACCCCGAGGCCATTGAGCGCGTCGAGGTGCTGAAGGGCGCCGCGGCGGCCACGCTCTACGGTTCCGAGGCCAATGCCGGCGTCATCCAGGTCTTCACCAAGAAAGGCACTGCTGGCCGTCCGCGGTTCAATTTCCGGATCGACCAGGGCTTTACGGGTGTGGACAAGGGACGTCTCAAGCCGCAAACCGGGTTTGCTCGCGACGCGACCCAGCTCGCCAACATGAATGCCATTTACGGCACGAGTGTCGGTCTGTTCGAGCCCATTCAAGCGGAGAACCTGGCCAACATGTATGGGACCGGGTACCACTACACGTATTCCGGCGATGTCTCTGGTGGCAGCGACGATTTTCAGTACTTCGTAGCCGGCCGCTGGACATTCGATGACGGCCCGGTCGGGGGCTCCAGTCTGCTCGGCGGCGGTGGCCCCATTCTCGAGACCACCGGCGAAGGACTCAACGACAAGATCCGCAGACTCCAGGGATCGGCGCAGTTTACGCTGTTCCCGCGCGACCGGCTGAGCTTCCGCATCAGCACCCAGTTCACCGACACGCGCCAGGAATCTCCGAACACCGATAACAACATCTATGCGCCGCTTACGCTGGCCGCATTCGGGAAGCCCGAGCGCGCCTTCTGCCAGGGCGGTGCGGCTGCCGGCTTGGGGAACGGGCTGTGCGACGGGCCGGGGAACCCGACCGGCCAGGTCGCGTTTCAAACAGTCCGCGAAGGAACGCTTCATGGAATATCCGGTAACATGGAGCACTTCAACTTCTCGGCAACGGGAAGTTATCAGGCGGCAACCAGCCTGAACTTCGACCTGACGTTCGGGATTGATGCAACTAATCAGGCAAACCAGGACTTCTACCCGTTTGCGTACGACGTCGACGGATTCACGGGCTTCCGGGTGGATGGGTACAAGTCCGCGGGCCGTCGCAACAACCGAGAGCTCACGGTTGACGGGCGCGCGGCGTGGAACGAGCGCTTCGGCAACATCTCGTCGGCCCTCGTGGTGGGCGGTCAGGGATTCATCAGCCGTACCAAGACGGTCTTTGGGGACGGTTCGGTCTTCCCGGGCCCGGGCCTCGAGGTCGTTGGCGCAGCCGCCAACCGTGACGTGAGCGAGGGCTTCGAGGAGCAGGTGAACATCGGTCTGTTATTCCAGGAACAATTAGGCTGGAACGACTGGATTTACGTGACCGGTGGCGGGCGCTGGGACCGGAACAGTGCGTTCGGTGACCAGACCACCGGCCAGTTCTATCCCAAGATCAGCTTCTCCATCATCCCCAGTGATCTGCCGTCGTGGAACAGCGAACTGTTCTCGAGCCTGCGCCTTAGGGCCGCTTGGGGGAAATCTGGTCAGCAGCCTGGTGCGTTTGACCGATTCCTGACATTCTCATCGATCACGTCCGTAACAGGTCCCGGCCTGCAGCCGGCGAACCTTGGAAACGAGAATCTGAGGCCCGAGGTTTCCCGCGAAATCGAAGTTGGGGGTGAGGTTGGCCTCTTCGGCAACCGCGCTGCCATCGACGTGACCTACTGGAACCGGAAGACCACCGACGCCCTCGTCGCACGGCAGTTCCCGGTGTCCGGTGGCTTCACAAACACGCAGCTCGACAACATCGGTCTGTTGGCAGCGCACGGCTACGAGATCAAGCTGAACGCGTTGGTGGTGGACCAGCGGGACCTAACGGTCGATTTCTTCGCGACAGCAGCATTCCTCCACGAGGAGATTCAATCGATGGGTGACGCTCCGCCGATCAAGGCCGGCGGCACCTACACCCGGTACCGGAACTTCTTGATCGGACCGGATACGCTCGACGTCGATTGCTCCGCTGCAACGCCCGGTTCCAGTTGCCGTGGCGGCATCGTGTACTACGCACCGGGCGTGCATCTGGGCGTTCGGTTGATCCCGACCTGCGACCAGGGGGCGGTCTACTTGAAGGGCGCCCGCGCAGGTCAGGCCCGCACGTGCTGGACACCGGGATCGACTGTACCCTACGACACCAACGGCGACGGACAGCCCGACGACGTCGGCACGTTCCGTTCGTGGATCGAGGCCAACGGGCCCTCGCTCGACTTGGGCGACTTCCCGTTCAATACACCCTCTTCCTTGTTGACGGACGACGAGGACGATGACGGCGACCTCCAGGACAACTACCTGGGTAAGCCGACGCCTGACTGGGCGGGGTCGTTTGGATTCAACGCTACGCTGTGGGACAACCTCTCGGTCAACACGCTGTTCGAGTTTCGAACAGGCGAGTTTTTCGTCAACAACTTGACCGATGCATTCCGCAATTCCCACCCGGCGATCGGGCGCAACACTCCACGAGCCGCGGCAATGGAAGCCACGATGTTAGACCCGAACACCACGACTGACCAGAAGATCGACGCGGCACTCCAGTGGGCCACGCAGAACGCGGCACTGAACCCGTTCATGGGGCTGAACACGATCAAGAACGCCAAGTTCTTGCGGTTCCGTGAGCTAGGTCTCACGTACACGGCGCCAGAGAGTTGGACCGCAAAGTTCGGGTTCGGCAGCCTGGCGTTCAACTTTAGCGTTCGAAACCTGTGGCTGTGGACCGGATATGATGGGGTGGATCCCGAGGTCAACAGCAGTACCACCAACCTGCAGGGCACGGCGTTCCACAAAGGCATCGAAGCGTTCGGCGCCATTATCCCGCGCCGATACACGCTCTCGGTGCGGTTCGGGTTCTAAAAGGAGAACTGAGCACTATGCGATTCACACACATACACCGCAGCTGGCGCTCCTCCTGGAGCGCCAGCGTCCTGAGCCTGGCATTGGTGTTCGGGGTGAGCGGCTGTGACAGCCTGCTCCAAGTTTCGAACCCGAATAACATCGCCGGCGAAGACGTATTGAAACCCGAGGCGGCATTGGGATTGGTGAACGGCACCGAGGCACTCATTGCCCACGGGTTTAGCCAGGTCATGTCATCGTACTCGACGGTGACGGACGAACTCGACTGGGTAGGCTCCCGGGACGCGTACCGCCTGCACGACCAGGGCAACCTGGAAAGCCCATTCAACGAATTCACGGACGAACAGTTCCCGTTTTTCGCGCAGGCACGCTGGATGGCGGATGAGACCCTCAGGATTCTGGGCGATTTGGATGCCGCCGGAGAACTGGAAGACCAAGCGTTGCTCGCTCGGGCGCACATCCATCGTGCAATGATCTACCTGTACACCGGCGATATGTTCGACGAGTTTCCGATCGACTCGGACCGGCAAGAGGGGGCGGTCCCTCTTGGGGACGCCGAAATGGTCCGGGTCTACGATGAAGCCATCAGCGCCGCACAGGCTGCCGTTGCCAAGGCCCAAGCCGAAGGGGAAGACGCCCTTCAAACCTTGGCGCAGGCGCTCCTCGCGCGGGCGCACCACGCCAAGGCGGTGTGGGGGAAGGTCGGCAACAGAAGCAACCTGGGCTACACACCGGGAAGCCGCTCCACGGGCCTCGTCTCATCGCCTGCGGCACGCGACGCAGCCGTGAGCGCCCTCGCGCGCATGGGTGGAGTCACGTCTGACTGGGTCTACCGACACCAATACAGTGCGCAGACGGTCTGGAATCGAATGGCCGGCTGGGTCAACAGCCGTAAGGAAATGCGGATAGGCCCGACGTACGCAACGCCGGATCCAGACGGCAAGCCTACGTTCACCGCGGTAGCGCTTACGGACCTGATCGACGTCGGAACGGTATCGCCGATCTTGCAGGAAATCGTCGATGAGTTTTCAGGCGACCCGGACTATTCGCCGCTCAGGCTGATCTCTGCTCGTGAAATGCAGCTCATCATCGCCGAGCACAACCTTGCAACCGGTGGCGATTTCACCGGGGCAATCAACGCGCTGCGGGCGCTTGATGGGCTGACACCGTTCAGCGGTCAAGTTGCCGCGGTGGACCTCCTGGTCCACAGCCGTGCAACGAACTTGTTCCTGCACGGGCGCAGGCTCTCGGACCATTACCGGTTCAGCGATCCGTCTCGCGAGTGGCTGCCCTCATCTCGGGCGGCGACCACGCCGGGTACGTTCCTACCGATTCCGGTCATCGAGTGCCGGTCAAATCCGAACATCCCGAACAACTGCTAGTGGTCAGCTGACACGCTCCGCAGCAAACGAAAACGGTCGGTGCCTTGAGCGCCGGCCGTTTTTGTTTGTGGACGCAGGAACCGCATCACCACCCCAAGCCACCGGACGCGCCCCTCGCCCTTCCACTCCGCCCGACGCAGGACGCAGGACGCGGTAGCCTGATACAGACTGCGTTCGGATGATCCCAAGGTGACCGTGGTGACCTGACATCGTTCGAGCGTTTTCGAAAGGCGGCTTTATGGCTCACTATCGGTCACTAAAGGCCTGGCAGCTCGCACACCGACTAGCGCTGGACGTTTACGAGGTCACCGGCTCGTTTCCCCGTGAGGAGCGCTACGAGTTGACTTCTCAACTCCGTCGAGCCGGCCTATCGGCTCCCACAAACCTAGCGGAAGGCCAGGGGCGCTTTGGCCTGCGGGCAGCCTTGCGGTTCACGAGGATTGCCGC
>JBFHWR010000184.1:0-7988 GCA_041599395.1 Gemmatimonadales bacterium
AATGCGGTGGCGTCCGGCATGTCGGTGGGGCGGTGCAATCGCTTGTGCATGCTGTAATGTGGCCCGGCCTTCTCGCATCCAGCAACGATGTCACGCGGGTACCCATGCGGAACGATCTCCGACCCGGATCGGAACACCGGCCCACGGCACCGGACGTGCCACCCCGGCCTGTCAAGCCGTAACCGCCTCAAAAATATGAGGTTAATTCAGTGGCACACAGGTTGCGCTATACGCGGCTTCTAGCCGCTCGCGCCACCACACCAACACGAAGAGGAACCTCCCGACGATGCGCGCTGATCCACGATTTCTGCTCCCCATCCTGGGGCTCTTGTTGGCAATCCCACTCTACTCGGTTGCTCGCGGCGGTGGGCTGACCGCTGGCAGGCGGGCCGATGCGGATCCCGGTGCAGCTGTTCTATCGAAAGCCGCTCGATCGAAAGCATCCGGCATCCGGGTGGAAGTCTCGGGGATTGTCGAGTCGGTTTTGCCGGTCGAGCCCGACTCGTTGGAGCAGCGATTTCTCATGCGGGTCACACCCGAAGTAGCCGTGAACGTGGTACACGAGATCAGGGCTGGCCTTGTCCCACTTGGGGTCGGCGACCGCCTGCGAATCCGCGGCCTGTATCAGTGGACGGCGGACGGCGGCGTCATCGGTCAGACGCACAACCCCCTCAACGGATTGGAGCCAGGCGGATGGGTGCTACATGGCGGGGTGTTCTATCCTCCGCACGACGTTTGGGTGGGAGCAAGCGAGAGCGAGCAGGCTGCCGAAGAATGAAGAGCCGGGGGTGCCCGCCCTCGCTCACAACGGACATCAGTCTTCAGCTTGCGGTCACCGGCCGGCGATCGCCGATCATCACGCGGGTAGCCGCCGTGGCGGCGAGTAACCAATCCCATGCCTGAAGCGCGACGGCGCTGACGAATGCGTCGGTCGCTTTCACCTTTGGCTTATAGTCTTTCACGTTGGGAGCAACGTGAACCACCTCAATCTCATGCAGGTCGAGACGTGTCGTATTCCTGGCTGTGAGACCGACCGCCGCAAGCCGATCATCTGTGACCGTGGGAGTTCGCTCGGCGCGCAGACTTGCGCCGAGACCACTCCAGTGGCTCGTCGGATCGCGGACGAGGTTTTCGATTTCGAGATGCGTGCGACGGTCGATTCGCGTCCGGAGGTCTTTCACAGTGTGCTCGAGCAGGGCGGGCGTCTGCTCCGTTGGCCGTCGCTCGACTTGCGAGAGCGCTTGAAACAGGAGCGCACGCAGCGCCGCGTCGGAGCGCTCGCTCTCGCCGTACGACCGTAACAAGCAGAGATCTTGAACACGGCCGCGCAATTCCTGCATCAACGAAAGCGCCGTGGCCAAGTCGGCGTCCTCGAGCGTGCCGAGGACGGCTCGCACGAGGCGAATCACCGTCTGCGACCACGCGCGCGCGGTGCGGTAGAGGTAATCGCGTTCCCGGCTCCACGACTCGGGCGGGTGCAGTTCGGCAAGCGCGTCGCTGTCGGCTCGAATCGCCGCGCGCAGGCCCGCGAAGTCGCCGACGCTCCACGTCTTGGGCGCGGTTTCGCTGGGATCCGGCGTCAGTCTCACAAACGCCGGATCATCGAGCTGGCGGCGTTCGCTGGGGGAGCGACGTCGCCGAGAGCGCCGGTCGTCCCCTCGGCGCCGGTCGGGCGCGGTGATGCCCTCTGCAAGTCCTTCTCGCAGGTCATGGGGCATGCGCCGGAGCGCAAGCACGGCCGCCTGGCTCAGGGTGGCATATAGTCGGAGCACTTCGTCCGTTCTTCGATCTTCAGACCAACGGCGGTCACGACGAAGCCGGCGGTCACCACGTCGGCGGTCCCTCATCATCTCCTCCCGAATCCAGTATCAATACCCGAGGTCCCACGCCCTACTCCGACTCACCCCCACCAATATTTGAAAGAACGGGTTTTCGCGCCAGACTTTTCTCAAGCAGGTCCGCAGCGGCGTCTGCCTTTCGTACCTCTGGATCCATTCGCTAGATTGAACAACCCCATCTTCATCGAGGACGTGTTCCGTGCCCGAAGAAGTCGTGTTGATCGTGATGTCAGGCATGATTATGGTCACGGCACTCGGTTTCGGACTCATGCGCACGATCAGCCGGCATCTCGAGCGCAAGGACACCAAATCTGGCGCTCAGCACGCACTAGAGACCCAATTAGATGAGGTAAAGGGACAGCTCGAGGGAGTTGCCGACTTGCGCGCGCAGGTGGCCGATATTGAAGAGCGCCTCGATTTCACGGAGCGGGTACTCGCACGGCGGGGCGACGGCGGTCGCTTACCACCTTCCTCGGAGTGACCGACTCTCCGCAAACCCAGTTCAAACTGCCTTCCGCTTCACTCCCGCGCGGGTGACTAACTCTTCCAACACTTCATAGGCCTGAGCGCCCACAAATCCGCGGTCCCCGATCACGTAGGCCGGGACGCCGGTCACACCGAGCTCCAGCGAGCGATGCCAGTCGCGGTCAACGGTGCTGCGAAAGCGACGTTCTGTTATCACGGCTCGAACCTCGTCCACTGACAGACCCACGCCTCGACAAACTGCGACCAGCATGTCGGGATCAGCGAGGTTCACACCGTCAACGAAGTACGCCTTAAAAAGCGCAATGTGAATGTGCCGCCCCGCCGGTTGCGTCTCCGCCCAGGTCGCGACTTCCTGCGCCAACCGACTGTTGTACGTCATGGAGCGGTCGCCATAGTCCAGCCCCTCCTTCGCCATGAGAATCGGCAAGCGAGCACGCATGGCCGCCAACTCATTGGGCCTGTCCGCAAAGACGTGTTCGAGGGATTGGCCCTCAGGGGGTGTATCCGGATGCAGCGGAAAATGGGTGTACCGCACCTGAAGATCGTACTCGGCCGTCAAGCGATCAGTACGCACGGTACTGAGGTAGCACCATGGTCAGACGTAATCCGAGAACACCTCGAGGGTCTGCGCGGAAGTCGTCATAAACGAAGAGCCAGAACCCCGGCTACGGCTGGGGATGCTTGTAGAGCATCCGGATCATTCGATACGCGTTCGGATAGCGATCAGCGGTGAACGCAACCGTAAGGGGACTGATACGGCGTCCGGCGCGTGCCAACGCGTCATCGGAGTGCGCCGCCTTCCACCACGACGTCGCCATCAACCGTCACCGTCGCGTCATCAAAGAAAAACCAGCGCACCGCTCCCCCTCGCACGGTTCCGCCCAGCTCGGTGTTGTCACCAAGGCTCAAACGAACGACTCCGGCGCCGTAGCCGAAGTAAGGAAGCCATCGCTCACCCTCGGGAGCCACCAGCTTGGAATTGAAGCCCAGCGCGAACTCCCGGAAGTAGTTGAGCGACGAGTCGCTGGTCAACGCCGCTTGGAACGCCTCTTCTCCCCGAGCCGCCGAGTATGCGCTGATCCTACCCCTGGCAAACTCGATGCGAAGACCCTCGACCGTTGCGTTCCCAAAACGCGCCTGGGGTATGACCAGGGTTCCGCCTACTGACTCTTCGATCGGGGCAACGCGAACCACACCGGCAGGTAACTCGATTTCGCGATCGATGCGGATCGCTGCCGAAGCCATGCGGGCAACGGATGCGTCACCGTCCTGTTGGTTGAACGGCCGATCGCCTATCCGGAAGCTCACGCTGGTGCCACTCGGCGTCGTCACGGAAACCGCCCCGGCTCTCAAGCGATTGATCGCCTGTGATTGAACACGATTCAGCTCGGCGTAATCGATATCGAGCGCTGCGACATAGACGCTATCATAGCGCGATGAGTGTTCCCCTCCGAGGCCATCGAGCGCAACCGTTCCCGCTCCCCAGTGGAAATGGACCTGCCTGCCCGCTCCGGCATCGAGCCACCCAGCAAGCGCCGCCAGCTCGTCGGGCGCCGTGACCATGTTGCCTGCGGGGAGCCACACGTAGATGTCTGCTGGCGCCAGCGAATCGCTGAACCCAGCTACGGGCTCGTAGCTCAGCAACCGAACGCTCACGCCCCGATCCTCCAGTGCCGCGCCCAGCTCCTCCGCCAGGCCCGGCATGACCTGCGGATTGTAACGCAGAATCGCTGGTTCGCCGCCCACGGGATCGAGTGCTTCAACGATCCGTGCGGCCATCAGGGAAAACGGAAGCTCGGAATCCCGCTCCGACGGCGCGCACGCCGCGGCGAGGAGGAACGCGACGGCGGTGGCCGCAATCGGCGACCCCGGCCCGGCATGAGACGGCCGCCGATACATCTACATCACCGGTCGTTCTCTGGGCGTGAGCTTCACCGACCACAGCCCGCTGTTCGTGTCCGAAAAGAAGACATGCCCCTTGTGCGGCATCGCACTCCACACCATCGGCGCGTTCGGGATGAAACCGATCGGGTCATACGGCTTGTACACGGCGATCTCGCGCCCCTGCGTATACAGATTCCCCATCAGCTCGCCCGACACGTCGACGACCCGTACCCCCCCTTCGTAGTACGCCTGATACAACACGTCGTTCTCGACCCAGATGTTGTGCGTGCCGTATTCAGACACTTCGTAGCGCGCTACCATCTCTGGGCGTTCGGCATCGGTGAAATCGATGACCTGAATGTACCCTTGCGTGGAGACCGGAACTCCACCTTCTCCCGTGGCCGGGTCGTACGGTTGTCGATACAGCCCGCGTGAACCCTCCATCGCAAGCCCGCGGCGATTCATGATCTCGTCGCCGGCGAACAGATAGAACTTGCCGCTCGATTCCTGCACGTACGGAAACACCGCATGGGTCGCACCCGTGGGCAACGGATAGCTGGTCACGAACACCGGCTGTTCGATCGTGCCGCCCCAGCGGCCGTTCCCAACGTCAACCACAACCACTCCGCTACCCCACTCCGCCGAATAGGCAATGCCGTTGTGCACCCACACATCGTGCACTCGGCTGTTCGGGTGATTGTACTCGCTGACGTATCTCGGTGCGTAGATGTCACGCACATCCAGTATCACGTATTTGTCACCGTCAGACAGCGCAAAAACATAGTCGTTCGTCGGAAACGCGTTGTGCACTCCACCCGTCAGCCCCTCATCGTACATCGACGCAATTGTCGGGTGCGCCGGATCGGCGAGGTCGAGGATGACGACGCCATTCCGACTGTTCGATGCACCTTCACGGGTCATTGTCGCATATCGTGCGTCAGGCGAGACCTTCACGTCGTTCACGGAACGCGCATCCACCTGGATGGAGTCGGTTTTGAAAATATTGCTTGGATCCGTGACGTCCCACGCGTACGCATGGCCATCAGCCTGCTTCGCACCGCTCAACGCGTAGTCTCGTCCATCGCGGCCTTCAAATACCCAGAAATCTGTCGTGCGGACGTGCTGCTGACGTCCCTGACCCACGACGTCGAGCTGCTGTACAATCGTACGCGGCACGACACGAAAAGACTTCGCGGCACGCACCGGCCCTACCGATGCGACAACCGTGTATGCACCGGGCACGTCTGCCACAAACTTCCCATTATAGAGTTGGCCGGGCGCGGCCGGAGCGCTAAGGCCCTCGGCGGGAACGTAGGAGTGACTCCACGTCACGGGCGCGTCGTCGATCACGTGGCCCGCCGAGTCCCGGGCGACCACTGTGAATCGTTGAACGTCACCGGTCTGCACCTCATCCATTCCGCCAACCAGTTCGATCTCCGCCACGGACAGGGGCGCGACAGTGAATGTCTTCCGCGCTGTCGCTGCCTCAACGCTCGCCGACAAGGTGACCGTCCCCGTACCAAGCGCGGTGACGAAGCCGAACCGATCGACTCGCGCGATCGTGGAGTCCGACGTCGCCCAAACGACCTCGGGGTTCGGACGTTGCGATCCGTCGCGGTGGACGGCCCGGACCCAATGCCGCAAAGTGGTGCCGCGATACAGGCGGCCGGGCTCCGCATCGATCGTCACCTGCGTCACGGCGGGCCAGCGTACCGTGACGGGAATCTCGAGCGGGGCAATCGTGTCGCTGCCGCCGGGCGGCAGCATGACCGTCGCGACGATCTGATATGCGCCCACGACGATACCGTGAACGTGCCCGTCTCGAACCCTCAGATTTCGGCGGGGCGCGGCAAACCGGATTGGCGTGTCCATCACCCGACCCGTTGGATCGTAGGCGGTGACGACCAGTGGTACGGAGTCGCCCACGGCAAGTGTGATTGTCGCCGGGTTTGCCTCCAGCCGTGCCACCGCCTGCCCGGGAGATGGCGTCTGCGCTCCCGCCGCCAAGAGGAGGACGACGACATTGGTTCGCACGATTGTCTTCATTCGACTATTCCTCGTGACACCTACTGGGTGGGCTCAATCGCGTTCTCACTTGTCCAGTATTCGGTTTTCGATTCAATCTCGCTCGCCGAGACACCTGCAACCGGGCCAAGTCGCGCGTCCGTCAACACGAACCTCCCCAACAGCAAGCTCAGTCCCGCTGCGACGGCCGTGGCCAGGAGGACGGCAAGTTTTGCGACGCTCAACAATTCCGGACTGACGAACGCCAGTTCCCCAATAAAGATGGCCATTGTGAATCCAATGCCGGCAGCTGCTCCCACGACGAGCAATCCCCCCCAATTCACGCCGTCGGGCAACGACGCCAGGCCCAATCGAATCGATATGAAGCCTCCTAACACGATGCCGAGTGGCTTGCCCAAAACGAGACCGATCACAATGCCCGCCATGACCGGAGTGAAATCCGGGGCATCAAAACGAATGCCGCCCAGGTGCACGCCGGCATTCGCAAGCGCAAACACCGGCATGATGAAGTACGCTACCCAGGGATGGAGCCGCGCCTCCGCGCGGAATGCCGGTGAGAGCGCCTCACGCTGGGCTTGCGCGATCTGGGCCAGCGGCTCGATCAGTTCCCGATCGGTGTGTGGACGGCGTATCCGCGTCTGGAATTCGTCCAACGCCTCACGCGACGCCTCCAGGAATCCCTCCTTCCCGAACCACGATCGAGTGGGAAAGATCAGGCCGGCGATCACGCCCGCGATCGTTGGGTGGATCCCCGCTTCCAACATGCCAATCCAAATGACTGCGATGGGAACCGCGTAGATACCACCCGGACGAATACCCAGCTTGGGTAGTAACAGGAGAACCGCAACACCGACCATCGCGATGGCAAGTCGCATCACCACGAATTCGGATGTGTAAAAGAGGGCAATGACGAGAATTGCGCCAATATCATCGATTATGGCAATAGCCAGTAACATGATACGGAGCGTTGCGGGAACCCGCTTGCCAAGCAAGGTCAGTACGCCGACGGCAAACGCGATGTCCGTGGCCATTGGCACGCCCCAGCCGTTGCTGGCTGGACCGGACGGATTCAAGAGGATGTAGATCAGCGCCGGTACGAGCATACCCCCGATGGCACCTGCAATAGGGAGCGCCGCCCGTTTGACGTCCGACAGAGCGCCTTCCACGATCTCTCGCTTGATCTCCAACCCGACGAGTAGAAAAAACACGGTCATCAGCACGTCGTTGACAAAAAAATGCAGCGAGAAATCGAACGACCACGGGCCAATGCCGATCGCGACCGGCGTTTCCACCAAGACTTCATAGCTATGGTGCCATGGAGAATTAGCCCACACGAGCGCGATGGCCGCCGCAATCAGCAGGACAATCCCGCCTGCTGCCTCCACGTGCAGGAAGCGCTCGATCGGGCCCCACACGCTCTGCGCCAAGCGGCGTGCGGGCAACCACGCTTCCGGGGGGTTCGAGGAACTGCCTGAGAGATCTCGAGTCATGTCATCACGTCGGATTTGCCGTGCCGAAAATATCGCGCGGCTCAGTCATTGACCATTGCCACCGCCAGCGCAAATGCATGCATATGCCCTTTGCCGCGCGCTACGACGCGTGTCCGCAGCATCACCTACACGAATGTGAGACCGGGTCGCCGGATCAATGTACTTCACGCTGGTAATTCTGGAATGGAACGCCGCGACCTCGATCTTCTCTCAGCATACTCTGCAGTCCAACGAGATTGGCCGGGATGGCAGGCGTCTACCCAGA
>JBFHWR010000185.1:0-7941 GCA_041599395.1 Gemmatimonadales bacterium
AGCGAGTCCACCGGCAACGAGCTTACCAGTATTGATCTGTGACATGGTTGTTACTCCGCATGAGGAAGTCCAGAACGGCAAGCGACAGCAGGTGTCCGAGCGAAAGATTCGGCAGCGGATTTGGTCGGAACGTGGACATAGCGTCAACCCCGGCTTCGGAAAAGCGCGGCTTCCATGTCTGCAAAGAACGCGCGATGCGCGTCCAGAATCCGTCGCTCGGCCCGGCGGTTGACGCTGAGGGTCTCCACGCCACGCTCGAATGTGCCTCCCAAGATCACGCCGTCGCTCCGCGGCATCATGTACAGACCATCGGCAATCGTGATGTAGTCGACTTCGGGCTGCGGCAGGAGTACGGTCAGTTGTCCCTTGATGGGGATCATCGTTGGATCCCGTACGAGATCTCGTGCCCCGAGACCAGTACAGTTGAGCACAATCGGTTCCGGAAGCTGCGAGACGTCGTCCAGCGACCGGAACTCGCGGACCACGACGCGCCCCCCACGAAGCAAGAAGTCCCGCAAGACGGCGCGTAAATAACGGGCCGGCTCGATGTGCAAGGTCGTAAACTCGCGCACGTGAGCGCGGGGGAATGGATGGCGGCCCACGTCGAGCGTACGAACCTCGGGGAAGAGATCGCGAATGAGGTCGAACTCCCAGGGGAAGTGTACCGGATTGTCCCCAGCGAAGAAATTCCGCCGCCAGTAGACGCCGTACTCGTCGCCAACGAGATGCTGAAAGTATTGAAACGCAAACCGGGACGCGCGCTCGAGCGACGTCTCAAATCCGGTCCGTTCTGATTCGTCGACCACGGTGAACGGTCCCCACTGCGCACCCGCAACATTGGACGTGGTATTGGGAGGCAGGTCCTTCGCATAAATCGTGACGCGACGACCGGCGTCCTGCAACAGTCTTGCCGTCGCAAGGCCGACGGCTCCACACCCCATGACAGCACAGTCGCCGGATTCGGTTTCCAGCACGAGTTCTACGGCGAGATGTGCGGTTCCCCATGACAGGGTCACCCCTCCACCACCGTGTCCGTAGTTGTGCACCAGCAACATCTCGCCCAGGCGCTCAGCCTCGACCCGGAATCCTTTCGTGCGGTAGGGCCGCAACCCGACGACGGTGCGGATGACGCGATCGTCAGCGACCCGAACGGGATAGAGTGATTGACCGGGAACGGCGACGAGCGGCGGGAAGTTTGCCCGTCTCACACACCCGAGCGAGATGGCGGCGCCCGCGGTGGCGACAACCGATCGGCGGTCCATGGTCTACATGCTACACGATGCGAGCGCGCCGCGCGAGTCGGGGTTGCGCGACGTCACCCAGCAGCCGAGCCGACAAGCGTTCGGGCCGGCTATGCATTCATTGACGCTACAGGATTCTGGCAGCCGGAGCGAGTCTGTGGACCAGCCCGTCGGCCACGACTCGGTCCATTCCAAACGCGGTCGTCGCTGCGACGTCGGCGGTCATACACGTATCTGCGACGACCGTTAGGCTGTGTCGTGCTGACTGGCGCGGTGCACCAGTCGTCGGATCGAGCAGGTGATGGTACCGCCGTCCGCGGTGGGTGAAGAACTGAAGGTAGTCCCCCGACGTCGCGACGGCCTCGTTCTCGATCTCGAGCATCTCGCGCACTCGACCGGGATTCTCCGGAGCACGGATGCCAATGCGCCACGGGTCACCATCGGGCGACTTGCCCAGGGCGTAGAGATCACCACCCACATTCACGAGTGCATGCTCAATCCCCCACTTCCTGAGCACCGCAACGCCAAGATCCACGCCATACCCCTTGGCAATGCCGCCCAGGTCGAGCGCGACGTCCGGGTCATTGAAGCGGACGACTGGATGCCCGCGCCAGGTGTCTAACTCCAGCGCCCGATACAACCGACGCCCGGACAGGCGTTCCACCAACCCCCGTGGCGGAGGCGTACGGCGTTCCTTGACATCCCAGAGGACGACTGCCTTGCCGAGGCAGGGGTCGAACATGCCTTCGCTGGCGTCTGCCCAACGAAGACCCACCTGCAAGACCGTCATCGTGTCGTCCGTGATCGACACCGGGTGCGAGCCACCCATCAGATTGGCTCGCCCAACATCCGAGGAATCGGTGAAACGCGTCATTGTGCGTTCGACCCAGTTGAGCCGTTTCACCGCTCCGTCGATTGCACCATGTGCGTCGTGCTCATCGCGATGCACAACCACGAATTCCGCGATGGTACCCATGAGCGGAACACTCCGTCGGACCACGGGCAGTCGGCGGCCGAACGACAGCGGCAGCATGACAACCCCAAATGCGCCGGCACCCATCCGGATGAAATCCCGGCGGTTGTCATGCGTGGGTGAGGAGGACCTAGACCGAGACATGATGAGACTCCGTTGCGTCATGAGCGAGACCACAGTTACCACAGCTGGTCGGATTGTCAGGGCCGGGACAGCCCGTACACCTGGAAACCCGGGTCTCTCCCCGGTTGAGCAGCCCGAACACGATGAACAACGTACTCACCGCGACGATCGTGATCAGCCCAATCATGTTGAACTCAACAAACCTGCAAAACCCATGAACGCGAGCGACAGGCTGCCCGCAATGATCAGCACGAGGGCCGTGCCTTTCGCCAACTCGGGCACGTCCGCCAGTTCGGTGTTTTCGCGAATCGATGCCATCAGCACGAGGGCCAGCGTGAGACCCAGCCCGGCACCAATCGCAAAGAACAACCCCTCGAGCAGTCCGTACCCTCGGTTCGTTTGGAAGATTGCCAGTCCAAGGATGGCGCAGTTGGTGGTGATCAACGGCAGAAAGATGCCAAGCTGACGGAACAACGCCGGGCTCAGCTTCTTGATCACCATCTCGACGATCTGTACGAGCGAGGCGATGACGACGATGAACGAGATCAGCCGCAGATATGGCGCATACGACAACACAAACGTGTTCAAGAGCCACGCACACAGAGACGTGATGGTGAGAACGAAGATGTTGGCGCCACCCATTCTGAGCGCCGTGGATACTCTGGCAGACACCCCCATGAACGGGCAGAGCCCCAGGAACAAGGCCAGCGTGAAATTGTTTACGACCATGGCCGAGATGAGAATCCAGAACAGGTCGCCCATCACGCGGCCCTCTTGTCCGCCACGCCTTCCGGCCACTCCCTGACCGCCGGCTTGGACGTTTTCCGGCGGCGCATCCAACTCAAGCCAAGCAACAGGAACCCAAGCGTCAGGAACCCGCCCGGTGGTAGGATCATCACGACCCACGGTTCATACGACGGGCCGAACAAGCTCACGCCAAGAAACGAGCCGTTCCCCAGCACTTCGCGAACGGTTCCCATCATGAGCAGCGCGATGATAAACCCCAAGCCGGTACCGACGGCGTCCAGCACCGCTGTGCCGACCGAGTGCTTCGACGCAAACGCTTCCTGACGTCCGAGGATCATGCAGTTCACGACGATCAGCGCGATGAAAGCGCCGAGGGCCTTATGAATGGTGGGGACGACCGCCTCGAGCGTCATGTCGGCAATCGTCACGAACGTGGCAATGATCAAGATGTAAGTCGAGATACGGACTTCATGCGGAATCAACTTTCGGAACACTGAGACCAAGAAGCTGGATCCGCACAGCACAAAGAACGTCGCCAAACCCATGGCGAGACTGTTGGCGACCGTATTCGTGACGGCGAGTGCCGGACAGAGACCGAGCAACTGGATCAGCACCGGGTTCTCACGCCAGATGCCGCGCAAGGTCGCGTCGGCAGATGTCGGCGCCCGCATCACGGGTCTCCCGCGGCGTACATCCGGATGAGCGGTTCAAACCGCTCGAGGGCGTTGTTGATGATGCGAATGACCGCGCGAGACGAGATTGTCGCGCCCGTGATCATGTCGACTTCGGCCGGGTCGGAACCGGATGCGCGGCCTTGCTTCACACCCACCAACGGCGCACGGGCGCCGTCGAACTGTCTGACAAACGTCGAATCTTTCTCGATCTTATCGCCGAGCCCAGGGGTCTCTTTGCTCTCCAACACCTTCATCCCCAACACCGTGCGAGTGGTGGGGTCGTAGCCGAAGATGAGGCCAATCACGTCCTGAAACCCCGGCTCGCCGGCCGCAATCGCAAACCCGATTGGCTCATCAGCGGCCGAATAACCCAAGTAGATCTGTTCGGCGTTTTCAGGATCGACGCCGACGGGAGGCTGCCGCCGCAACGCACTTTCCACGACGTACAAGGTGTCATACCGATAGGGTGCGTGCAGAACTTCCTGAACGGCACGCTGCAGCGCGGCAGCCTTATTCGCCCGAATGGTCGGTGCGGTCATCCCGAACACGAACACCAGCAAGAACCCCGCAAATGCCCCGGCGCTGCCAAGCGTCACGATGAGTCGCCATGCCGGAACCTCCGGCTCGGCGGTCGGCGGAGGGGTGTGGCTCATGTGCGACCCCGCTGGTTGACAGTACCGAACACCGTCGGCTGTGTAGCACGATTAATGAACGGCACCAGCGCATTCATCAGCAGAATCGCGTACATCACGCCCTCGGCAAGCCCGCCCCACACCCGGATGATCACAACGAGTAACCCGATTCCAAAACCAAACAGCCAGCAACCGAGATTCGTGACGGGGGAGGTGACGACATCCGTCGCCATGTACATCGCGCCGATGATCAGGCCCCCAGAAAACAGCATGAACAGCGGACCGGGATACCTGCCGGCGTCCACGAGGTGCAAGCCTCCTGCAACGAGCGCGACCGTCGCAAAAATGCTCACCGGGATACGCCAATTCAGGTAATTCCGGAGCGCGAGATACCCGCCGCATGCGAGAATCAACAACCCTGATGTCTCGCCCAGCGAGCCACCGGTCGCGCCGAGCATCAGACTCCACGTCTCGGTGGGCGTCGCTTCGAACTTGAACAGTCCGAGTGGGGTGGCGCCGGTGAGTGCGTCCGTCTCACGAGCGCTCATGAAGGGCAGCGCAAGGTTGTCTCCGGCGAGACTCCACCAGGCTTGGCTGCCGCCGCGCAGCGGCCAGGTCGTCATCGCCACCGGGAACGCCGCTTGCAAGAATGCACGGCCCAACAGCGCAGGGTTGAACACGTTCTGACCCAAGCCGCCAAACACCAGCTTCCCAAACGCGATCCCAAACGCGCCACCGACAAAGGCCATCCAGAGCGGGATACCGGCGGGCAGGATCAATCCCAACAACAAACCCGTAATGGCCGCGGATCCGTCCTGCAGCGCGTGCGGCGGGCCGAAGGCCCATTCGGTACCCATCGCTCCCGCCACGGCAGCGAGGATCACCAGTGCCGCCGACGGCCCAAAGAAGAAAATCGCTGCCGCGACGACCGGCACGAGGCTGCCAACCACGGACCACATGATCGTGGGCGTGCTGTCGGGCGATCCAAGATGTGGCGATGCGGAGACGATCAGCGGCGCTGTGCTCACGCGGCCGCCTTCTGCCGCTTCACGGCCGCTTTTGCAGCCTGAAAGAGCTGACTCAAGGGGATATTGGAGGGACAGACGTAGGAACAGCACCCGCACAACATGCAGTCGCCAAGGTGGTGCTGTTCCATCTCGAGATAGCGTCCGGATCTTGCCAGACTTCCAAGCAGCTGGGGATTCAGAAAGACAGGGCACGCATCGAGGCAGTGTCCACAACGGATGCACGGATAGGACTCGGGCGGCCTGCACTCCGCTTCGGAAAGCACAACAACACCAGTCGTGCCCTTCAGCACGGGGGCGTTCACGTTGGCAAGCGCGATGCCCATCATCGGACCACCGAAGATGATGCCGCGCGCGTCGTCGGTCAGGCCGCCGCAGGCCGCCAGGAGATCGCGCAGCTTGGTGCCGACCGGGACGATCAAGTTCGAAGGTTTTTTCACCCCTCCTCCGGTAACGGTGACGATCCGCTCGATCAGGGGTAGTCCTGTTTCGAACACTTCGGCAATGGTCGCCACCGAGGCGACGTTTTGCACGACGACCCCAACATCCATGGGCAGCTTACCTGAGGGAACGCGTCGCGCGAGCAAGGCGTCAATCAACATTTTCTCGGCGCCCTGCGGGTACTTGACCGTTAACGGATGGACAGTCACGGCGAGATCCGACGGTAATGTCCGCCGCAGGGCCTCGATGGCATCGGGCTTGTTGCGCTCGATGCCGATCATCGCACGGTTCACGCCCAGGCAGCGCATCATGATGCGAATACCAAGCTGTACGCGTTCCGGATACTCCGCCATCGTGCGGTGATCCGTCGTCAGGTACGGCTCACATTCACAGCCGTTGATGATCAGCACGTCGAGCTTCGCGCCCTGTGGCGGCGACAGCTTTACATGCGTGGGGAACGCCGCACCGCCGAGGCCAACCACACCCGCAGTCCGCACCGCATCAACCAACTCTCCGGCCGTCAGGCCATGCCAGTCAGGAATGATTCGGGGGCGCGGCACCTGGGCGGAGTAGGGCTCCACCGCTATGCGAACCGCCGGGGCAAAGCTGCCATCGGGATGGGGCCAGAGCGAGACCGACGCAACCGTCCCTGCGGCCGATGCATGCACCGGAGCCGAAATGACTCCATCGGCCTCTGCCAGCTTGTCGCCCCGCTCGACGCGGTCTCCAACTCGGACGAGCAGTCGGGCAGGGTTGCCGGCATGCTGCTTCAACGGCAGCACGACCTCATCCGGAAACGGCATCCGCCGAATCCGAACCTGCGCGGTCAGGTCTTTCGAATCCGGCGGATGGACACCGTGTCGGAACTTGAGGCCTCTTCCCATGGTGCGGCTAATTGAACGGCTCGGCGCGCTTCACCCACTTCGCCAGATCTCTTTCTTTCGGGTTGAGCGGCGTCCCAGGATGGATGATCGCAACCGGGCAGCGCTCCGCCGCCTGGACCATTTGCTTGAATGTGCCTGCCTTGGGATCCTTGATGTACGCCTGCTTGTGCTCGTTGTAGGCAAACATCTTACTGTTCAAGTCCGTGCATTCGTTGCACGCCGTGCATCGAGCGGATTCGATGTACGGTTCCAACCCGAGTTCCTCTTCTTCCTCTTCAACCGTTTGAACGGGCGCCCCCGCGGACACCGCGGCGACCGGTGAAGTGCCCACCGGCGTTGCCGCGTCCGATGTCGGTGCCGTCGTCACGGCAGGCTCCACGCGAAGCGGCGGCAAATCCGTCATTGCTCCAACCTCGGCCAGCAAATCAGCAATGGTGCGTTTCCCATTGCCGGCACGGATCAACCCCTCGGCCAGACGACGCGCAATCACCCCAGGGTACCGTGCCTTCAGATCGGCCACCTTCGCTTCGTACTCGCTGCGGAGCGCAGCCGCCTTGCGCTCGAATTCTTGTTCCAAATCGCTTGCGATTTCCTCTTTCACATCGCTCGCGACTTCCAGACCCGCCAATTGCTTGAGCTGTGACCAGAAGAGCAACCGGTCCTTCGCCAAGTCCACGATCTCTTGCGACACCACGGCACGATTCAGCTGCCGGTTCTCCCCGATGAGATAGACAAACGGTTGCTTGCCGTTTCGCTCTTCCGGCGGCAGGTCGAGGAACTCATGAAACACGACAAATGCGTCTTCGTCGGCGTCTTTGGGAAACGGTCTGAAATGCTTTCGGAACCGAGCTTCCGTCGCCGCCCAATCCGCAATCGTCACCGGCAGCGGCATCGTCTGCTCCTCCCCGTTATCGTCCACATAGGAGAGGTCATACGACGGCCACGTGTCGTCGATCGCGGGGTTGCCATCCAAATCCAATGCTTCGGCAACCGAGGCACCTCTACTCGGATCGTACACGAGCAGCGGAAAGGCCCGGCTTTCCACCGCCAGCTTCGATTGCCGAGTGGACGAATCGTCCGCGATGCCGTGTTCGGGCGGGCATGGGCAATGCAGGATGAACACCGCGGGACGGCGTGACTTGAGACCGCGGAGCACGCCTCCAAGCAGGTGCGACGCCGTTGCCTGCGACGACTGCAGCAC
>JBFHWR010000186.1:0-7934 GCA_041599395.1 Gemmatimonadales bacterium
GGCAACCAGGTTGCCGACCAGCATGGTCACCACCGCGAGCCACCACACCGCCTGCTGCCACACGATCCCACTGGCGCTTAGACCGTGGAACAGGACGCGGATGAGCGCCGCGAAGCCGGCCGCCTTCACCGCCGCCGCCATATATGCTGTGACCGGCGTCGGCGCCCCATCATAAACGTCCGGGGCCCACATGTGAAACGGCACAGCAGCCACCTTGAACCCAAACCCGATGAGTAACAAGCCAATTCCGGCAAGCAACATCACGTTGGACTCGAGTCCAAGCGTGGTGATCTGCACGTGGAGCAGCGTGAGGTTGGTTGTTCCTGCCGCACCGTACAAGAGCGCGATACCATACAAGAAGAAGCCGGATGCAAATGCCCCAAGGAGAAAGTACTTGAGGGCTGCTTCGGCGCCCACTGCACTCCGCCGGTCAATGCCTGCCAGCACATAGACCGAGATCGACATCAATTCCAGACCCAGGAAGATGACGATGAGATCCCCACCCCCGCCCATGAACAACATGCCCACGGTCGCGAGCAAGACGAGGACGTAGTACTCGGGATACAAGATGCGCTCGCGGCTCATGTAGCGGAGGGAGATCGTGACCGAGCCGATGGCGCCGATGAGAAAAATTGCGGATGTCGCGTAGCGGAAATCATCCAACGCCATCATCGCTTCGAGCCCGCTGGCCTCCGCGCGCCGCGACCACATCCACAGCACGAGTAGCAATGTGCTCGCCAAGCTCAAGAGACTGAAATGTCCCGCGAGCTGCTGGTGGCTCTCGCCACCGTGGCGCCATGCCGCCACCATGAGCAGCACGAGGGTACAGGCCGTCAGCCACATCTCGGGTAAGACGGAAAACAGCAGTCCGCCGGTGGTCGACAGATCGATCGCCATCAGCGAGACGCCTCCCGCCGGATGTCTGCCCGCGCTGCTGTTGGCGGGTCCGGCCGGACCTGTTCGATGAGCGCCTCGGCGGACGCCTCGACGCGATTGAGGATGGGCGCGGGATACAGCCCAATCCACAGGATCGCCGCGAGGAGTGGCGCGAGTACTGCCAACTCGCGCCGGCTGAGGTCGGTCATCTGCTCGTTCACGGGCTTATCGAGCCGGTTGTACACCACGCGCTGCAGCGCCCAGAGCAGATACGCCGCGGCGAAGATCACGCCGGTGGCGGCCACGGCCGTGGCCCACGGGAATCGCCCAAACGAACCAAGCAGCACTAAGAACTCCCCGACAAATCCGTTCGTGCCCGGCAACCCGATTGACGATAAGGCAACCACGGTGAGGACCGCCGCGAAGACCGGTACGACCTTCGCAATGCCGCCGAACTCCGAGATTTCACGTGTATGGCGGCGCTCGTACAGCATGCCTGCGAGAAAGAACAGCGCGCCCGTGGAGATTCCATGACTGACCATGATCACGATGGCGCCTTGAATGCTTTGCAGCGTCAGCGCCCAAATACCCAGCATGACGAAGCCCAGATGGCTCACTGACGAGTAGGCAATGAGCTTCTTGAAGTCTGGTTGGACCATCGCAACCAATGCGCCGTAGATGATGCCAACGACCGACACGATCACGACGGCGGTCGCGACGCCCTCATGCAAGGCGACCGCCGGAAAGAACGGAAGAGCAAACCGAAGGAACCCATAGGTTCCCATCTTCAGCAGGATGCCAGCGAGGATCACGGAGCCAGCGGTGGGCGCTTCGACGTGTGCATCAGGGAGCCACGTGTGGAACGGGAACATCGGCACCTTGATCGCAAAGGCGAGGAAGAACGCTCCGAAGAGCCAAAACGCCCACTGATCAACGGCACTGATGTTCGCCAGGAGGTGCTCGTAAGCAAACGAGTACTCACCGGTCGTGCGCCCAACGACGTAGTAGATCATCACAATCGCCACGAGCATCAACAGCGAGCCGACGAACGTGTACACGAAGAACTTGATCGCCGCGTAGAGGCGTCGCTGCCCCCCCCAGATTCCGATGATGAAGTACATCGGAATCAGCATCACCTCCCACAAGACGTAGAACAGGAACAGATCGAGCGCCACGAATACGCCCAACATACCCGTCGTCAAAACGAGGAGGAGGGCGTAATACCCTCGGAGCCGCGTGGTGATGTAGTTCCAGCTTCCCAGCACGGCGAGCGGCATCGTGAGCGTGGTGAGAAGGACCATCAACAGCGAGAGGCCGTCGATTCCAACGCGATACGAAATGCCAAACGCCGGGATCCATGACCGCTGCTCGACGAACTGCATGGCAGCCGTTCCCGGCTCAAACACCCACCACAAGGGCACTGAGAGGAGAAACTCCACCGTGGTGGCGGCCAGGGCCAGCATCCTGGCTTCGCCGGCCGGACGCAGTAGCACAACGACCGCCGCAAACAACGGCCAGGCGAGCAGCGCGCTCACTATCCACTCGTTGTAGCCGAGGTTCACGAAGAACTCAGACATGCGTCATGTCAGGTGAAGGTGCGCAGCAGCATGACCGTCCCAATCACAAACACCAAGACATACCATCCCAAGTGCCCGGTTTGCAGCGCGCTGCCGACCCAGCCAAACCCGCGCATCAGCCACGCGGATCCATTGACGAGTGCACCGTCAATCACCCCCTTGTCGAACACGCGCCAGAGCACGGTGCGTGACAACCAGACGACCGGTCGCACGACGACCGCGTCGTACAGCTCGTCCACATACCATTTGTTCAGAAGGACACGCTGCAGTCCGCGTTCCTTTGCGGCGTCGCGAGCGGGGGCGAGGAGGGCTGGTTTCAGAAGCGTGACGGCTCCAACAATCCCTGCCACGGCGACGAGCGTAGCAACGCCAATGAGCCCCCATTCGGTCCCTACCGACAGGTGAGCTTCCGGCAGATACCGCACGCTCAACTCCGTAACGGGTTCGAGCCAGTGTTCGAGCCAGCCGTTCGCGGGAAGCACGTGCGGAAGGTTGATGACACCAGCCAAGACGCTGCCGACACCCAGCACGACGAGCGGACCCGTCATCACCCAGGGTGCTTCAGCCAGGTGTCCACGCTCGTCCTCCCCCGTTCTGTTTGGGCCATGAAAGGTGTACAACATGAGTCGCGCCATGTAGAACGCCGTCATGAGCGCGGCAAGGGACCCAAACGCCCAGAGGAGGTAGAAGGCAGGATGGTCATGACCACGCGCAAATGCCGCGGCCAGAATCCCGTCCTTGGAGAAAAAGCCCGAGAAGCCGGGGATCCCTGCGATGGCAAGCGTGGCCACCCACATGAGGCCGAACGTCCACGGCATGTAGCGGCGCAAGCCACCCATGTTCCGGACGTCTTGCGCATCGGCATGACTCCCCGTGTGATGATACGCTCGGTGCAATGCGTAGATGACGCTGCCGGAGCCAAGAAACAACAGCGCTTTGAAGAAGGCATGCGTGACGAGATGAAAGATGCCGGCGGCATACGCGCCGACACCGACACCCATGAACATGTAGCCAAGCTGCGACACGGTGGAATACGCCAGGATCTTCTTGATGTCCCACTGCTTGAGGGCGATGGTCGCCGCGAAGAGCGCGGTCGCGGCGCCCACCGTGGCGACGACGAAGCTCGACCACGGCGCCATGGCAAAGAGGACGTTCGTGCGCGCCACGAGATAGACGCCAGCCGTGACCATCGTTGCCGCATGAATCAACGCCGACACGGGTGTGGGACCCGCCATTGCATCCGGGAGCCAGGTGTACAGCGGAATCTGAGCGGATTTTCCGGTACAACCGAGGAACAGGGAAAGCGTGATGAGCGTGACTGTCGAACCGTTGATCGTAAACAGGCGGGGCGCCTGTTCGAAGAGGTCCACGAACGACAGCGTTCCAGCCGCCTGGAAGATGAGAAACATCGCGATGAGGAACCCAAAGTCCCCGATACGATTCATGATGAACGCCTTCTTCCCGGCGTCCGCATTGACCTTGTCCTGAAACCAGAATCCGATCAGCAGGTAGCTGCACAGCCCTACACCTTCCCAGCCGACGAACATCATCGGAAAGTTCGCGCCGAGAATCAGCACAAGCATGAAGAACACGAACAGATTCAAGTACGCGAAGTAGCGCGCATAGCCGGCATCATCGCGCATGTACCCGATGCTGAACACGTGGATGAGCGCGCCGACACCGGTCACGACCATCAACATCACGCCTGACAGCTGATCCACCTGAAAGCTGAAATCGACTTGCAGGTCGCCAACCGGCATCCATGACCAGTAGGTGACGACAAACGGCGCCGCATCGACGGCGCCGGCCAATCCCGACATCACGACGAGCGACACCGCAAACGCGGCTACGAGGACGCCGCTTCCGACGAGGCTGACGGTCGTCTTCCCATGCGGCCGCACGAACGCCAGCAGCCCGTTCGCCAGGAAGCCCGCGAACGGGAGCGCGATGACCAGCCAGATCCAGCCGACCGAGCTTGGCATCACCCGCTCAGCAGATTGATGTTGTTGAGATTGACGCTCTCCTTGTGTCGATAGATCGCGATGATGATCGCGAGTCCCACGGCGGCTTCGGCGGCGGCGACCGCCATGACGAAGAACACAATCACCTGCCCTTCCCTTCCCAACTGCTCCGCGAGCGCGACGAAGGAGAGGTTGACGGCGTTCAGCATTATTTCAACGCTCATGAAGATCACGATCGCATTCCGGCGCAGGAGGACGCCGAGCACGCCGAGTGAGAAGAGGATCGCCGACACCGAGAGCGCTGGCCCGAGCAGCATTCAGAGTCTCCGCTTCGCCAACACCACCGCCCCCACCAGGGCGGCAAGGAGGAGAATCGAGGTAATCTCGAACGGCACGAGAAAATCACGGAACAGCGTCGTGCTGATCATGCCAACAGCGCCCTCGCGCTGCGTTATTTGATCGAGGGTGCCGGCCGGAAGCCGAATCGCTTCGCTGGGGATCACGCGGGTGACCGCCCACAGCTCCACGACCAACACCGCACCGATCGCCACCATGAGGGCGCGTCCGGTCCACCCTGGGAGGTCGGTCGGTCCGCCGTGCCCAATCTGGAGCAGCATGATGACAAAGAGAAACAGCACCATGATGGCGCCGGCATACACCATCACTTGAATCGCTGCGAGGAAATGTGCGTGGAGCATCACGAAGAGCGCCGCAAGCGAAAACAGCGTGAGCACCAACCACAGCGCGCTCGCGACGGCGCTCTTTCTCGTGATACACAACGCCGCGGCGACGATGGCGATCCCGGAAAACAGCCAAAAATTGAAAACCGTCATCTACTCACCCTTGGGGTCCGACGGGTCCCACAACGATGACACCGGATGCGTTTGCGCGCAGAGCCGCTCCAGATCGTACACGAATCGGGAGCGTTCGTACTCCGCATTTTCGTAGTGGACGCCGACATGAATCGCCTCTTCCGGACAGACCTCCTGGCAGTAGCCACAAAACACGCATCGGAACTCGTCTATTTCATAAATCAGCGGGTACCGGTTCCCCTCCTCATCTTCGCCGGGCACTAGTTTGATGCAATTCGCCGGACAGATCTGTGGACAGAGGCCGCAGGCGACGCATTTTGCGCGTCCTTGTTCATCCGTCAGCATCCGGTGCGTACCCCGCCACCGAGGCGAAATCGTCCACTGTGTCGTGGCTTTCTCTTCCGGATATTCCATTGTCACCGGCTTCCGGAAGAGATGGCGAAACGTGAGTGCCATGCCCTTGAGACTCGCGCGCAAGTAACTCACGTCGCGTTCGGGACGGCGAACCACCTTCACGCTGATGGCCATTTACATCATCACCTTTCGGGAGGGATACTGGCGGCCGATCAAACGGCCGCTGTCGACGATCCAGAACAGCACGTACGCCAATGGAAGGTTCAGCGCGAAGAGAATCAAGCCGTAGGGAATGCCGAGAGCCACGTCCAACCGCTCCAAGATCCAGATGGCCGTCGCCAGAATCATGATATATCCCAACGCCAATGGGAGGAGAATCTTCCACCCGAGCGCCATGAGTTGGTCGAACCGGAATCTTGGAAGCGACCACCGAATCCAGATGTACACCGAGATGAAGAACACCGTCTTGGTCACGAAGGCGCCAAGCGTCAGCACGAACTTGACCACGGATGGCGGTCCTTCGTCCCACGTGGTAAATGGAATATCCCAGCCACCAAAAAACAACGTGGCGATGAGCGCTGACATCGTGATGATAGCGGCGTACTCCCCAATGAAGAACATGGAAAACTTCATCGAGCTGTATTCGGTGTGATACCCGGTGACCAGCTCGGACTCGGCCTCGGGAAGGTCAAACGGAAGCCGGTTGGTCTCTGCCAAGGCGGAGATGACAAACAACACGAAGCCCAGAAAAAGCGGGAGGACAAACCACGTCGACGTCTGTTGTGTGCGCACGAGCTCGTCGAGCGTGACATTGCCGGCCATGAGCAGAACCGAAATCACGCTCAAGCCCAGCGCAATCTCATAGCTGATCATCTGCGCGCTCGCGCGAAGTCCGCCCAAGAACGCGTACTTACTCTCCGACGACCATCCGGCCAGCACGATGCCGTACACGCCGATGCTCGAGATGGCTAGTATGAACAGGATGCCAACCGGTAGGTCGGCAATGACCATCGGCACGGCGCCGGCGTGCGAGATGCGCCCGATGAGCGGAAGGGTAAAATCGAACGAGAGTGGCAACGACGATGCGAACGGAATAACGGCAAACAGCAAGAGCGCCGGCGTGAACGTCAGTGCCGGCGCCAAAACAAAGAGCACACGATCGGCTCGTGTCGGGAAGGTCTCCTCTTTCACGAAGTTCTTGATTCCATCAGCAACCGATTGCAGCAGCCCAAAGGGACCCACGCGGTTCGGTCCCAATCGGTCCTGGTGGAACGCGCTTTGCCGGCGCTCGAGCCAGATGACGAGCATCACGCCAACCATGATGCCCGTGAACACGACGAGCATCTTGACGATCGAGAGAAGCAGAAACCCCTTGAGTTCAGGGGTCACGACGCCACACCGGCCGGCGCGTCCGACGGGATCATCGCGCCGCGGTACTCCATCCCATCGTAGGACAGGCCGCGAAACGCCGGCACTGTCTCGGCTATTCGATCAAACACGTCAGACGCGGTCGCAAACGAGTCACCCCGCTGGAGTTCCGCTAACAACTCCCCGGCCACCCACCAGGCGGGCCGCGTCATTCCGGGGCCGGTTTTCGCCTGCAGGTACCGCTGCACCCGCCGGTCGCGATTGACAAACGATCCATCCTCCTCGGCCACGCTGGCGATCGGGATCGCCACGTCGGCGCTCCGCGCCCCATCGGGAAGACTCGTGCCGAGATAAATGAAGCTCGGAACGGCTTGAAGCAGGCTCTCCTCAACGCCGTCCAACGAGTCTCCCACGATGACGGCGACTGCGGCGTCTCCGAGCGCCGCAATGGCGTCGTCGAATCTCTCGTCATAGCCAAGTAGCTTCGCTCCCGCGACATTCGGAGCGCGCTCCGAACGCAATGCGAGGTTGGGAACCCCCGCGAGCGGTACCTCCTCGTCGGTTCGAGACACGCGGAACGCCGCGATGAGATCGAAGTCCGCCAGCAGTTCGCGGATGAGAAACAGCGCCTCGTTGGACAAACCCGGGGACACAATGGCAACTGCCTGCCCACGGGAACCCTGAAGTGTCTGGACCACCCGGTCGAGCGCATGGTCCCAGTCCGTTGCGCCCAACCCCCCATGCTGGTTGACGAGCGGTGCTTCCATCCGGTCGCCCCGATTGAGCTCGCGATACGTCTCGCGCCCGTGATTGCACATGAAGTGCATATTGACTTCGACGTTGACGCGCGGACGCAACCGCACAACGACGTTGCTCCTCGTATCGACGTTGACGTTGCAGCCTTGCGAACAGCCAGTACAGATCCCCGGTGTCTTATCCAACTCCCACGCCCGCGCCTTGTGCAAGAAGTCCTTGGAGATCAGTGA
>JBFHWR010000187.1:0-7879 GCA_041599395.1 Gemmatimonadales bacterium
GAAGGGAAACTTGCCCACCACGAAATCCAGTTTCTGTTCTTTACATTGGGCTTCGGTGAGCCCGATGCTCGCCACTTCGGGATGACAGTAGGTCACGCTCGGGATGTTGTCGTATTGGATACGATGCGGCTGTTTGCCCGCGACGTGTTCGGCCACATACACGCCCTCTCGACTCCCTTTGTGCGCCAACATTGGTGGGCCGGCGATGTCACCGATGGCGTAGACGCCTTTTGCGGTCGTCTGGAGATCGCCGTCCACCTTGATGAATCCGTCGTCCGTGAGCGCCACGCCTGCGCTCTCGAGACCGATGTCCTGGGCGTTGACCGCGCGGCCAGCGGCCATCAGCACCTTGTCGACCTCGAGCGTCGTTTTCTTTCCCGAGGCCTCGATCTCCAATGTGACGTTGTCTTTCCCGACTTTGGCGCCTTTGACCGCAGCGCCTGCCAACACCTCGATCTGCCGCGTCTTGTAGCTCTTGGCGAGCACAGCCGCCGCGTCATCATCCTCGTTGGGGAGAATGGCGGGCAGGACTTCAATGAGCGTCACCTTGGACCCAAACGCGTTGAAGATGTCGGCGAACTCCACTCCCACGGCGCCTGCTCCGATAATGGCCAGCGTGCCCGGCGCATGGTCGAGAAACAGGGCTTCATCCGAAGAGATCACGGTGGTCTTGTTCAGCTCGAGGCCTATCTGGGGAATTCCCTTGACGCGGGTGCCTGTTGCAATGACGACCGCTTTTGTCGCGACATGTGTCTCGCCGCCGACGTCGACCTTCTTGCCTGCGCGCAGGGTTCCGCTGCCCTGGATGACCGTGACGTTGTTCTTCTTCATCAAGAACCCCACGCCCTTCGCGTTCTGGTCACTGACTTGCCGTGAGTGCTTGATGGCGGCTGCGAAGTCGAGTGAAACCTTTCCGACGTTGATTCCCAGCGTCTTCGCATCATGGTGGACCAAATTGGCCACGTATGCGCTGTGGAGCAGCGCTTTGCTCGGTATGCAGCCAACGTTCACGCAGACGCCCCCGAGCTTATCACGCTCCACGACGGCCGTTTTGAGTCCCAACTGCGCCGATCGAATGGCGCACACGTATCCGGCGGGACCGCCACCCAAGATGATTACATCAAAATTACTGGCCACGTTATTCGTTCCGAGTTCAGTGTGGTTTCGGTGGAGCGTGTGGAAGGGCCTGTCTCACCAAACGATCGCCAGAGGATTCTCGAGCATGCGCGCGACGGTTTGCAGAAACCGCGCGCCCGTGGCGCCGTCGATCACGCGGTGATCGCAACTCATGGTGACGCGCATGCGGCGCCGTACCGATATCTCGCCGTCTTCCACAACAGGCTTTGCCGTAATGCCACCGACCGCGAGAATGCCCGCCTCAGGTGGATTGATGACCGCCGTGAATTCGTCGATGTCGAACATGCCGAGGTTGGAGATCGAGAACGTGCTCCCGGTGTATTCCTCGGGCGCGAGTTTGCGCTCGCGCGCGCGCGCGGCCAACTCGCGGGTTTCGGCTGCGATGTCCCGGAGCGACTTGACATGGGCGTTTCGTATGACCGGTGTAATGAGGCCGTCGTCGATGGCTACGGCCATGCCGATGTGCACTTCGTTGAAATAGCGGATGTGATCGTCCTGCCACCAGGCGTTGCACGCGCGGTGCTGCCGCAGCGCTTCCGCCACCACCTTGACGATGATGTCATTGAATGAAATCCGTGCTTCCTGATCGAGGCTATTCAAGGACTGACGCGCGTCCCACACGCGTTCCATGTCGATTTCGCGTGTGAGGAAGAAGTGCGGAATCGGTCCGATGGACTGCACCAATCGCTTTGCGATGGTCTTTCGAACCTGTGTGAGCTCCACGTCCTCGTAGCCGACCGCGCCGGGCATTGCCACGGGTGCGGCGGGAGCCGGCCGCGCCGCTTCGACGTCACGCTTGACAATCCGGCCGCCGGGCCCGGACCCCGTGAGCGTCGCGAGGTTGATGCCGCGCTCTTGCGCGAGGCGACGCGCGAGCGGCGACGACTTCGTCCGGCCGTCACCCGCCGCTTTCGCCTGTGGCGGCGGCGCCGGTTCCGCTTCCGGCGGAGCAGCAAGCGGTGCCTCCGCGGCGGCCGCGGGTGGGGCCGCACCCGCGCCCCCGCCCGCCGCACCGGTTGGCTGGAACGACGAGATGTCTTCGTCCGGGTCGGCAATCACCGCAATCAGGCTTCCGACGTCGGCGGTTGCGCCGTCCGGAGCGAAGATCTTGCGGAGGACTCCGTTCCCTCTCGCCTGCAACTCCATGATGGCCTTGTCCGTTTCGACCTCGGCGAGCACATCCCCGGCGGTGACGGGATCGCCCTCGTGCTTCAGCCAGCTGGTCACTCTTCCCTCTTCCATGGTGGGAGAGAGCGCCTCCATAAAGACTTTCGTCGCCATCTAGGTTCTCGGTTGTGGAATCCGTTACGCGTACGTGACGTGCTGTACCGCCTCGATAACGCGGGCCGGCGTCGGTTTCGTCAGTTTTTCGAGTTGTTTGTTGTACGGGACCGGCACGTCCAGCTGGGTCACTCGCGTGATCGGGGCGTCCAGCGCGTCGAACGCGCGGCGTTGAACTTCGTCCACGATCTGGGCGCCGACACCGCAAAACGGCCAATTTTCCTCGATGACCACGCACCGGTTCGTTTTGTTCACGCTCGTCACAATCGTATCCACGTCCAAGGGACGAATGGTGCGAAGGTCGATGATCTCGGCCGCCACGCCGTGGTCCCGCTCCAGGATGTCGGCCGCCTTGTGCGCAACTGCGAGGCTCTTTGCGTAGCAGACCAAGGAGACGTCCGACCCCTCCCGTTTGACCTCCGCCTGACCAAGCGGGATCACGTATTCCTCCTCGGGGATCTCCCCCTTGGCGTTGTACATCATTTCACCTTCGAGAAACACGACGGGGTTATCGTCCCGGATCGACGCCTTCAGCAGGCCTTTCGCATCGTACGGCGTGGCGGGCGCCACGACCTTGAGACCGGGGACGTGCGCGAACCACGCCTCGAGCGCCTGTGAATGTTGCGCCGCCAGCTGCAATGCCGCGCCACTGGGCCCGCGGAAGACAATCGGAACCGGGACCTGACCGCCCGACATGTACAACATTTTGGCCGCCGAGTTGACGATCTGATCGAGTGCGAGGAGCGCGAAATTGAACGTCATGAACTCGATGACGGGCCGTAATCCGACCATCGCCGCTCCCACTCCGACGCCCGTAAATCCGAGTTCCGTGATTGGCGTGTCCACGACCCGCCGCTCGCCAAATGTGTCCATCAGCCCCCGGCTCACCTTGTAGGCACCCTGATACACGCCCACTTCCTCTCCCATCAAGAAGACGTCGGGATCTCGTTCCATCTCCTCTCGCAGGGCCTGATTGAGGGCTTCGCGATACGTAACAGTCGCCATGTCGGTCACCGGTAAATGTCTGTCCAGACCGCCTCGGGATCCGGGTCCGGACTCTGTTCCGCAAACTCGAGAGCATCCTCCACTTCGGCTTTGACGTCGTCATCCATCGCGTCAAACTCCTCCGCCGACAGCAGGCGCTCCGTTTGAAGCTGCGCCCGAAACGTGACAATCGGGTCGCGCGCCCTTTGCTCTTCAATCTCTTCCTTGGTCCGGTAGTGCCCGTGGATCGGATCGGACATCGAGTGGCCCATGAAGCGATACGTCCGCATCTCGAGCAGCGTCGGAAGCTGTTGTTCCCGTGCGCGTTGTACTGCGCGCTCGGTCGCCTCGAAGACTGCAAGCACGTCCATGCCGTCTACGGTCTCCGCAGCCATATCATACGAACAAGCGCGGTGCGCGATGTCCCATACTGCCGCCGCACGCTCCAACGCGGTCCCCATGCCGTAGCGGTTGTTTTCACAGATGTACAGCGCCGGCAACGTCCAGAGCGCGGCCATGTTCAACGATTCATGGAACGCCCCATTATTTACTGCTGCCTCACCAAAGAACCCGACCGAGACTTGATCCGTCCCTCGGTACTTGATCGCAAACGCGGCGCCGGTAACGAGAGGAATGTGGCCACCAACGATGGCGTGACCGCCCAGGAAATTCTGCGACGCATTGAACAGGTGCATCGAACCGCCTTTGCCCTTCGAGCACCCGGTCGCTTTGCCAAACAACTCGGCCATCACCTCTCTGGAAGTCAAGCCGCGTGCCAGTGCCTGCCCGTGCTCGCGGTAGCTCGACATGACGTAGTCGTCCTCGCGCAGCGCCGCCATGGCACCGACCGCAACTGCTTCCTGTCCGATATACAAGTGGCAAAACCCGCCGATCTTCCCTTGCGCATACGCCTCGCCGGCCCGCTCCTCGAAGTGGCGGATGCGGAGCATGTCGTGCAGTAGCCGTCGATAAAAGTCCCCGCGCTCAGCATCCAGTTGAACGGGTAACGGAAGCGACATCACAAACTCCTTTACGTGTGTACGGCGGCCCGCTGCGCCTGGTCCCAGGCGTGATAGGACGAACGAACGAGTGGTCCGGACTCGACGTGGCGGAACCCCATCCGCCGCCCCTCGGCGGCCAGCCGGGCGAATTCCTCCGGGGTGTAATAGCGAGCGACCGCCAAGTGCCCGGCAGTGGGCCGGAGATATTGGCCGATCGTGAGGATGTCGACGTCGACCGACCGGAGGTCGCGCATGCTACCGAGCAGCTCGTCCCACTCCTCGCCCATCCCGCAGATCAGGCCGGACTTGGTCAACTGATCGGGGTTCATCTCCTTAGCACGGCCAAGGAGGCGCAGTGCGCGATCGTAACGACCGCCAGGCCGCACGAGCGGATAGAGGCGCCGAATCGTCTCCAGGTTGTGATTCAGGATGTCCGGCCCAGCGTCCGCCACCTTGCGGAGCGCGTCGTGCGACCCCTTGAAATCCGGAATCAGCAACTCCACCGACGTGTCGGCGCACCGGTTCCGGATTTCGGTCACGCAGCCCGCAAAAATCTCGGCTCCTCCAAGCGGCAGGTCGTCCCGATCCACGCTGGTGATCACCACGTGCTGCAGCCCCATCGCCGCGACTGCCTGGGCGAGCCGCGCCGGCTCGTCGGGATCGTACGCCGCCGGCGTCCCGTGCGCGACGGCGCAGTACGCGCAGTTTCTCGTGCAGACATCACCCAATACCATGAACGTTGCGGTGCGGTTGTCCCAACACTCCCCGATGTTGGGACAGCGGGCCTCCTCACACACGGTGTGAAGGTCGAGATCGCGCATGAGGCCTTTGATCTCGACATAGTTCTCCCCGCCGGGCGCCCGGACCTTGAGCCACGGGGGCTTCCTCGTCGGCGTCGCCTGGGTGTGTGGCCGAGTGCGGCTGAGTTGCACGAGAGTCATGGGTGGAGAAACATACCCGGTGGGTGTCGCCGATTCCAAGAAACGGATCACACCGTTTCAACCATTTAGTTGAAATTCACGAACCGGACGCATGACGGCGGGGCGATGGGTCAGAAGGACCAAAACCGGCCTGGGTCAATGGGAGTGAGGTCGTGGTCGACCGGATCTCCCGTAACCTGCTTGGCGATCAGGTCTCCTGTGGACGCGGCGAGGAGGACTCCACTCCTCCCATGCCCGGTTGCATACCACAGGCCGGCCACGGTGGCATCGGGTCCGATCAGGGGTCGCCCGTCAGGGGTGACCGGCCGAAGTCCGGCCCAGGTTCGCCGCGGCGTCAGGCCTTCCAACCCCGGATAGACTTGCGCCATCGAGCGCTCGATGTGCGCCAGCCCCTCATCCGTGACTGACGCATCGAATCCCACGTATTCCATTGTAGACCCCGCCAGGGCCTCGTTCCCACGCCGCAGCACATAACCGCTTGATCCATAGACGATTGCGGCCGGTTCGTCCTCCGGCCACTCGACCGCGATCATCTGGCCGCGGATGGGTTCAACCGAAACAGGGCGCGGCAAACCCTTGATCTGACCCGACCAGGCCCCGGCTGCAATGACGACCGTCTCGCTGGCGTACAGCTTAGTGGCGGTGCGGACACCCTCTACCCGGTGGTTGCGGATCATGACCTCGCCCACCGGTTCTCCCCGCACCATGGTCGCGCCGTGCGCCTCCGCGTCCTTGATCAGGGCGTCTAGTAAAGCGAGCGGATCGAGGGCGCCATCTTCCGGGGCGAGGGCAGCCCCCAAGGCCTCGGGTGAAATTCCGGGAGCCCGCTCCTGCAGGTCTTCCGGGGTCAGCCACTCGGCGGCGAACCCGCTTTGGCGTTGCCATGCGACGTCGTTCCGAATGGTGGCCACCTCGTCTTCGGTGAATGCGAGGTGGAGGATGCCGTCGGTCCACAACCCGATGTCGATCCCGGTCGCTTCGCGCAGGACGGGCGCCAGTTCCCGGTACGCATCCCGGGCGCGTACGGAAAACCCGAGCAGCGGATCCTCGGCCGCCGTTTCGACGAATGGGGCGAGCATGCCCGCCGCTGCAAGCGACGACGCACCGCGGAAGGGACCCCCCTCGATCAGCGTGACGGTCAGGTCCGCCCGCGCGAGGGCCCGGGCGCACGCGGCGCCGACGACGCCGCCACCAACCACAATTGCATCGGCGTGTGCCATCCGGCTACGGTGCTACGAAACTTTCGGCGCCAGCGCGACGTAGGGTCGACTGGAATCCGGAGTGTTGGAGGAAAACCATGCTTCGCAAACTCGTTGGGTATTCAGTGCTCGCGGTTGTCGGAATCGTCGGCATCAAGCTCGTCTTCGGCCTGCTGGGATTCGCGGTGTCTCTGCTCATGACCCTGCTCTGGCTGGCCCTCATCGGTTTCCTCTTTTATCTGGTGCTCAAGGTAATCAGCCCAAGCGCTGCGCGCCGGGTGCGCGAAATGATACTGGGAGAGGCAGGCTCGTCGGAAGAAGTGGGCTGACGGCAGCCCAATCCGCGGGCGGCGCGACGGGGCTTCTCGGCCCCGTTTTTTTTTGCCGTAGATCTACGGGTCGGCGTTTTCTCTGGAGGGTGGTTCGAGCAGATCCGCCGGCGGGGACCCATCGACACCTCTCAACCGCAGCGCCAGGGTCCCAAACGGAAACTTCACTTTGAGTTGAACCACCAACCTGCGCTCGTCGTCCGTGATCCACATGCGAGCTTCCCTGCCCTCCGCGAGAATGCCGCGGCCCTGAATGATCGGATGGACGACAAATGTCGTGAACCGGCCGGCCGGCAGATCGAGCGTATCGCGCGCAAGCACGTCTAACACGACCGGATTCCGATCGGGCCGGAAGTAACGGTTGAACTCGTACCGTTCGCCGACTTCCAGGTCGAGGGTGCGGACAAAATAGAAGAACGCGTAGTCATCGAGCGGGTTGGCGGAGGTGGCCGTGACGGAATCGATCCCCTCTTCTCGATAGAATCCGGAATCGGGGTAGATGTCCCACGCCGTGTAGCGGAAGTTGTTCCCCTCGTGGAAGTTCTGGACAAAGCGGCGCGAGGAGAAATCCTCCAGTCCGATCCACGAATCCATCCGGTCATGCAGGCGGTAGATCGTCATCAAACCGCCTTTCATCGCGAAGACCACGTGCATTGCCGGCTCGCCGCGCACGGTGTCGATCCCTGCCACATGCATCATGGCGCGCCCGAGGGTGACGAACCCGAACTTGATGTCGTACATCAGGGTTTCGCCGACGTCGAAGCGCTCGACCGGGTTGGGTACCGGGGTGGGGCCGCTTTGGGCGGCGGCGGGGCCGGCGCTGGCCAGCAGCAATGCGGCTGTGGAGAGCGCCCGCATCAGTGATCCCGCTGTACGGTGACGGTTGCACCAGGTACGCGGAGGCTCCGGCCGCCGCGGAACAGCTGCATTGCGAGGCCGAACGCGCCCTCTTTGCCCTGTGGCTGGGTTCGCAGCGGGACCGGGACGGTGGCGATTTGTCTCGCGCC
>JBFHWR010000188.1:0-7755 GCA_041599395.1 Gemmatimonadales bacterium
ATGCGTTAGCGAAGATCAGCAACGGTAGACGCCATCGCGGCAGCGATCGATGACCGGACAAAGGTGGTGACGGTTCCGACGGTCACGTTTTCGCCGGGGTTCGTGACGAACGTCGCTGAGCTGTCCAGCGTCTGCCGCAAGCGGGGCGTACTACTGGTCGTGGACGCAGCGCAGTCGGTAGGCGTCATGCACACGGACGTAAAGGCATTGGGAGTCGACGCGTTGGCAGCGGCGACGCAAAAAGGGTTGTTGGCGTTTTACGGAACCGGGTTCCTCTACTGCAGGCGAACCCTGGCGGAAGAGATACAGCCCGCCTATCTCGCGCGGTTCGGGGTCGAACTCGGTGCGGATGCCCATGAGACCGCACTGGATCGCCGTCGCCTGCAATTGGCGCCCGGCGCGCGGCGTTTTGACCTCGGAAACTTCAACTATCTCGGCGCGACGGCTGTTGATACGTCGCTTCGCCTGCTCGTAGGTGTCGGTACTCGGCAGATCGAGACGTATGTGCGCGATCTGGCAGGGCGGCTGGCGAACGGCTTGATTGGTTTGGGACTGCCTGTAGTCGGAGGCCGCCCCGGCGAGCATCTCGCTCACATCGTCGCCGTCGGCGAGATCGGTAGTGGCAAGCATGATTCGGCGGATGATCCGGCGCTCAACAGCCTCTATAATTATCTCATCGAGCGCGGGGTCCGGTTTTCCATCCGGCGGGGTGTGTTGCGGTTTTCCCTGCATCTGTATAACAACGAAGAGGACGTCGATCGGGTCGTCGAATTGACCAAGCAGTGGCAGGCAGACCGGGCTCGTTGAGCGGAATGCCAGCGGCGCTCCCAGTCGTAGGCATCATTCCCTGCGCACTGTGTACTGTGCACTGCGCACTTTGCACCACCGACCACGCACCGCGAGACGGATGACATGACCAACCCGGTATCCATCGATAGGGCTCCACGACTGTAATGCCCCACCGCCGCCTCCTCCTTTTGAGTAATTCCACGAATTACGGCGCCGAGTACCTCGCGCACGCCACGGCCGAAATCCGCGAATTCTTGGGACGAAACGTGAGCGACGTCGTCTTCATCCCGTTTGCGAGCGTTCGAACGAGCTTTGCGGATTACGCCAAAGCCGTGTCGGACCGGTTTGCGGATATGGGATATGACCTGCGGTCCGTGCACGATGCCACGGACCCGGTGAGTACGGTCCAGAACGCCGAGGTGATCGTCGTCGGAGGTGGAAACACGTTCCAGCTCCTCACCGCCTTGTACCAGTGGGACCTGCTCGCGCCGATCAGCGCGCGTGTGATCCAGGGGGCGCCGTACATAGGATGGAGCGCCGGAGCGAATGTCGCGTGTCCCACGATCAAGACGACGAACGATATGCCAATTGTCGAGCCACCCAGCTTCGACGCGCTGGATCTCGTGCCGTTCCAAATAAATCCCCATTTCACCGACGCAGTGATTCCCCGACACGGTGGTGAAACTCGCACCGCACGACTCCTGGAATTTGTTGCGGCGAATCCCACGACGCCTGTGCTCGGCCTGCGTGAGGGGAGCATGCTCAGGGTCGGGGGTACGGCATTGGCGCTGAAGGGTGGATTCCCCGCACGGGTGTTTGTGAACGGTCGGGAACCAGTCGATGTCGAAGACGGCGCCGCACTCGCCGATCTCCTCAGGGTCAATCGGAGCACTTGACAAGGCCCCGCGCGTTCGCCTAGCGCGGCCCGTTGCCTCCCGCGCTACCGGCCTCCCACCAAGTCCGTAAAACCGCTTGCCGTTTGGCGAACCTGCGTCACCACGTGCAAGGCCTCCGCCAAGTTGCCACGCTGGAAGGTCGTGGTGGCTTCATCGAAGGTTCGCTGGAGAACCGGGAGTTGTTGCCTCACCTGGGTCACATCATCGGCGGCGACGCCGGTGGGAAGCCTTGGTGCGTTTTCCAAGGTACTGACCCGGGTTTCCAGTGCCGCGAGAAGCTCGCGGACCTCGTCGCTCGCTGCGGTGAATTGGTCGCTGACCGCCCGCCGGCCGGCGCCGATGGCGGACGGGAGCTGTTCGGTGAGCTCCAACGTGCGCTCTGCTCCTTCGATCGCCCGGCGATACTCGCCCGCCGCATACTCCGCCCTCGCGGCGTCATATTCGTCCATCACACGCTTGAACGCATCCGGCGCGTAGCGAATCGCCTGCGTGTGCTGATCGGTGATCGCCTGCTCAACCCGTTCGAACGCGGCATCTGCCTGCGGCTGACCGGCGCCGCCGCACGCGATGGTGACGGTCATCATGATGGCTGGTCGGAGACGTTTCATCGGATCCTCGGGTTGAGCTCACCTGGCGTGGGTGCCGCGCGAAAGATAGGCTCCGTGGGGGAGCAAGTGTAGCCTGCAGTCCGCAAGACTCCCAGCATTCCATCCCGCCGCGCCGCGCCTTCGAGTTATATTCCCCAGTTCTCTCAGCGGAGCAGGCATACGTGAAGCTCTCCGACACCTCGATCCGGCGCCCCGTACTCACCAGCATGGTGAGCATCGCCTTTGTGCTCTTCGGCACCATCGCGTACCACCGCCTGCCTGTGCGGGAATTTCCTGATGTCGATTCCCCCATCGTCTCGGTCAGCACCTTTTTGCGCGGCGCGAACCCACGGGTCATGGAGTCGGCGGTTACGGACATTCTGGAAGAGGAACTGAGCACGATTCCCGGTCTCCGCACGCTGACCAGCTCGAGCGCCGAGCAGTTCAGCAATATCTCGCTCGAGTTCACGTTAGATCGGGACATTGAGGACGCCGCCCAGGACGTGCGGGACAAGGTCTCACGGGTACGTGGCCGGCTCCCGCGCGACATCGAAGAACCAGTGGTCAGCAAACAAGACGCCGATGCGGAGCCGTTCTATTGGCTGGCGCTCTGGGGCGAGAACTATAGCCTGCTCGAGTTGTCGGACATCGGCGATCGGCAGGTGAAGACCCGACTGCAATCACTACCGGGGGTCGGGCGCGCTCAGGTATTCGGTGAGCGGCGCTACTCGATGCGGATCTGGCTGGACGCGGAAGCACTCGCGTCGCGCGATCTCACAGTACAGGACGTGCAAAACGCCGTGCAGACCCGGAGCGTCGAGATTCCAGCCGGCCGGATCGAATCCACACGCCGCGAGTTCACGGTTCGCTCCCTTGGCGAGCTGAAGACGCCTGAAGAGTTCCAGAATCTCGTGGTCGCTAATCAGGACGGCCGGTTGATCAAGCTCCGCGATGTTGCACGTGTCGAGTTCGGGCCCGAGGACGAGCGGACGACACTGCGCTATAAAGGAATCACGGCGGTCGCCGTTGGTGTGGTGCGACAGTCCAAGGCGAACTTGGTCGAGGTCTCAGACGCCATCCAAGCCGAACTGCCGGTCATCCAAGCCACGCTTCCGCCCGGGGTGGAGATCACGACGGCGTACGACGGGGCGTTGTTTGTGCGGCGATCGATCGAGGAAGCGAAGGACACACTCCTGCTTGCCGCCATCCTTGTGGTCGTCATCATCTTTGTTTTTCTCCGCAACTTGAAGGGGACCATCATCCCGGGACTTGCGATCCCGACGTCGATCGTGGCGGCGTTTGGGATCATGTATTTCCTGGGATTCACAATCAACAACCTCACGCTGCTCGCCTTGATCCTCTCCATCGGTATCGTGGTCGACGATGCGATCATCGTGATGGAGAACGCCTACCGACACCAGGAACAGCTAGGAGAGAACCCGGAGACGGCGGCGATGCGTGGTACGCACGAAATTGCCTTTGCGGTGATTGCCACGACGATCGCCCTCGTTGCCGTATTCTCTCCACTCGCGTTCCTGCGAGGATCAACAGGCCGCTTGTTCAACGAATTCGCGCTCGCCATGGCCGGAGCGGTGGTGGTGTCGAGTTTCATTGCGCTCACGCTCACGCCCATGTTGTGTGCCAAGATCCTTCGCGTTCCAAAGACGCACGGCGCCTTGTTCAACATGTTCGAAAAGTCGTTCTTGACGATCACCGAGTGGTACGGTGCCGCGCTGCGTTTTGCCATGCGGGCGCGCTGGCTGGTCGTGGGCGGCGGGGTTGCGACGGTCGCGCTTGCCGTGGTTGTGTTCCAGAATCTGAAACGCGAGTTCGTCCCACCGGACGATCGGGGGTTCTTTGTCGTCTTCACCCTGGCGCCGGAAGGCGCGTCGCTGGGATACACGGACGAGTACCAGCAGCGGGTGGAAGCGGTCATGGCGCAAACCGACGACATCGATGCGTACTTCTCGGTGGTTGGATTCGGCGGACAGGTGAACTTCGGCATCCTGTTTGTGCGCCTGACCGATTGGTCCGAGCGCGACCGGTCGGTGCAGGACGTCATCACCGAGGTACAGCCGCAGTTGTTTGGCATTCCCGGCGTCCTCGCCTTCGCCAACAACCCGCCCGCGTTCGGCTGGGGCAGCCCCGTGTCGTTCGTCGTACGCCATCAGAACTTCGACTCGCTCGTGGTCGGCATGAATCGCCTCATGGCGCGCGCCGGGCAAATCAATGGGCTGATCAACCTGGACACGGATCTCAAGGTCAACCGACCTGAGCTCACGATTTCGTACGACCGCGACCGTGCGGAGGACCTGGGAGTGCCCATCCAGGATATCTCCAGCACCCTGCAAACGACGTTGGGCGGGCAGCGGATCAGCACGTTCACGCGGAACAACAAGCTGTACTACGTCATTGCGCAATTGGCGCCGTCCGCGCGCGCGACGCCGCGCGACATGACCGGTCTCTACGTCCGTGGTCGTGACCGCCAGCTCGTGCAGCTCTCCGCGGTCGCGCGGATCGACGAGGGTGTGGGGCCCCTCCAGCTCAGTCACTTCGACCGCGTGCGGTCCGGCACGCTGACCGGAAATCTCAGCCCCGGATTCACGCTCGGCGAAGCATTGGATTCACTGTTTGCCGCCGCGGGCGAGGTCCTTCCCCCAGGGAGCACCACGGAACTCGCGGGTGAGTCCCGCGAACTCGAAGAGAGCGGCAACGCGCTGTACTTCGCGTTTCTGTTGGCGTTGGTCGTCGTGTTCATGGTACTCGCCGCACACTTCGAGTCGCTCATCCATCCGTTCACGGTCATTTTGGCGGTGCCGCTCGCCGTGACGGGAGCGTTGATCACGCTTCTCCTCACCGGCGCGACGCTCAACTTGTTCAGCCAGATCGGAATGATTCTGCTGATTGGGTTGGTGACCAAAAACTCGATTCTGCTCGTGGAGTACGCCAATCAGCTCAAGCGCACGGGGCTCGACACGATAGAGGCGATGCTCAAGTCCGCCGCTATCCGCTTGCGCCCCATCGTCATGACGTCGGTCGCCACCATCATGGGGGCCATGCCGATCGCCATCGGGCTGGGTGCTGGATCCGCGAGCCGTCGGCCACTCGGATACGCCATCGTTGGCGGTATGCTCTTCTCCACACTGCTCACGCTGTTCCTCGTACCAGTGGTCTACGTCCTCCTCGATCGTGTGCAGGTGAGATTCCGCCTGCGAAGACGGGCTGCCGAGGCGATCCCGGCGGAGGCACACTGATGCTGCTGACCGTGATGGCGCTGCAAGTCGCGGCGCTGGGTGTCGAAACGCCGGTATTGCAAGTCCAAGAGTTGCCGCGCATCACGCTCGCCGAAGCTCTCGATCGGGCCGCCCAACTCGATCCGGACTATGTTCGGGCGACGCGCGAGATTGCCGACGCAGCATGGAGCCGACGAGCCGCGATTACGGCGTTCGTGCTTCCAGCGGTAAACGCCCAGGTATCTGCCACCCGCTTCTCGAGCGAGTTCTTCAACATCGGAACGGGGCAACCTGCCGCGACCATCGTCGATGCCCGTGTCGAGGCAAGCGTCAACCTGTTCTCGGGTTTGAGCAAGTTCAATGAACTCGAGCGCGCCAAGGCCGAGCTCGCAGGGGCTGAAGCGCGGGAGCTGGAGGCGCGCTTTCTGACAGCGGTACAAACGGAATCAGACTACTACAACGTGATGGCGCAGCGTGAGCTCACGCGGGTCGCGACGGAACGCGTGCGTCGAGCCACCGAACAACTCGCCGTCGCCCGCGCGCGCGTTGTGTCCGGAGCCGCCGTGCAAACGGATTCGCTCCAGCTGCTGTTGGAGCTGACCGAAGCCCGCGTGGCCCTGCTCCGCCAGGATGCAGCGCTCAAGGTGTCGCGGTACCAGCTCGCTCGCAGGGTTGGGGAACCCGGGCCGATTGACGCCGCCGAGAGCGACTCGCTGCGAGCGCCTGCGTTGCCGCTCACGGAGCAGCAGGCAATTCTGGAAGCCGTCGGCGAGAGCCCACAGGCGAGCGCAGCCCGCGCAAGCGAACAGGCCGCCGAAGCGCAGGTACGTGCCCTGCGCGGAGCGTTCTTTCCCAGCGTCGATTTGTTCGGCCAAATCACGTCGACTGACAGCAAGTTCTTCCCGACGGCCACGACGCGTTCTGTGGCGGGCATCAGCGTGAGCATTCCGCTCTGGAATAACGGACAGCGTGAGATCGCGATCTCACAGGCAACCACGGTGCGCGAAGTGGCGCGTGCACTCCGCGCCGATGTGGAATTAGCGCTGAGACGGGATGTCGTCGAGGCATACCAAGCGTACGAAGCGGCGAGAGCAACCGCCGACCTTGCAAGCCAATCCGTGATTGTCGCGCGCGAGAACCTTCGGGTTCAGGAACAGCGCTATCGTACCGGCGCGACGACGATCATCGATTTGATCACCGCCCAAGTGAGCCTGTCAGAAGCTGACGCCAACCTTGTGCAGGTCCGGTTCGCAACGCGTCTCTCACTCTCCGGCCTCGAAGCCATTCTCGGCCGGCGACTCTTCTAGTGTATAGGTTATGATCACAGACACCCGATTCGGCGTCCTGCTCCCTCTCCTTGCATCCCTCGCGTGCGGCGGCAGCGACGCCGACGCCAGCGGTGGCGGTGCGGGTGGCGGGCCACCTGGAAGCGGCGGTGGCATGCCGCCAATGTCCGTGGAAGTTGCCGTGGCACGCGTCGACACTGTTGTCGATGCCATCCGAGCAACCGGCACGATCGAGGCAGTGCAGTCGATCGAGTTGCGGCCCGAAGTCGAGGGACGCCTTACCGATATTCTCGTCAGAGAGGGTGCCGAAGTCCGGGCTGGAACGCCGCTTTTCAAAGTCGATGACGCCGAGCTGACCGCTCTGGTTGCGCAACTCACGGCGGAACGGGACCGCGCTGTGCAGGCGCTCCAGCGGACCAAGGACCTCCTCGCCCAGAATGCAGCCGCCCAAGCCGATCTCGAAGACGCCGAGGCCAACGCCCGGAGTGCGGAAGCCCAACTGCAGCTGCAAACGGTGCGTCTGGCACGAACCGTCGTCCGGGCACCGTTCGGCGGCGTGATGGGTGCACGGTTCGTCAGCCTCGGCGACTACGTCAACAGCGCCACTCGGCTCACGACACTCCAGACCGTCGACCCCCAACGCGCTGCGTTCCAAGTACCGGAACGCTACGCGGAACGTCTTGCAGTGGGTCAGCAGGTGAGCTTCCGAGTCGCAGCCGTCGACCGTGAGTTGACGGGGGTCGTTGACTTCGTCGACCCGGTTGTCCAAGTACCGGCGCGTACCATTTTGGTGAAAGCCCGCGTCCCCAACCGGCAGCGGTTGCTAAGACCGGGAATGTTCGTCGAGGCCCGTCTTGCGACCGAGGTGCGGACCAACACGGTCGTCGTCCCCGAGGATGCCATCCTGCCACTCGAGGGCACCGATTACGTGTGGCTCGTCAATGAAGGCACCGTGAGCAGACTC